>DATHUY010000067.1 GCA_035461765.1 Longimicrobiales bacterium | reverse complement strand
AGGTCAGGACAGCGCAGGCGAATGGAGGGCGGTGGCTCGGATATGTGCCGCGCAAGAAGTGCTGGCACGCTGCCGCCCGTGAAGGGCGGCTCACCACCCAGCAGCTCGAATGCGACACAGCCAAGGGAATAGACATCACTGCGCCCATCGACGTCGCGCTCTCCTGACGCCTGCTCCGGGCTGATGTAGTGCGGGGAGCCGACGGCCATGGCCGTTGCGGTGAGTCGCTGATCGCGCACACTTGCCAGCGCCCGCGCCAGGCCGAAGTCAGCCACCCACACGTGCTCCTGATCGCTCACGAGGATGTTTTCCGGCTTTATGTCACGATGTACAGTCCCGGTGGAATGAGCGTAGGAGAGGGCACTGGCGATCTGGCGCAGCAGCGCGAGCGCCGTGGGGAGCGGCAGGCGACCGCATCGCTCGATACGACGCCGCAGGGACTCGCCCTGCACGAACGGCATGGTGTAGAAGATGAATCCGCTGGCATCGCCGCTGTCGAAGAGCGGGAGGATGTGCGGGTGGTTCAATGCGGCGGTGGTACGGATTTCCTGCAGGAAGCGCCTGGCGCCGACGGTGTTGGCTACCTCCGCCTCGATCACCTTCAACGCTACGCGCCGGCCGTGCTTCAGGTCGCGCGCCGCGTACACGACGGCCGACGAGCCACGGCCCAGTTCACGCTCCAGCACGTAACGACCAGCCATCGCACTGCGGATTCCCGTCAGCATGGCTGCGCTCCTGCCTATGCCTTACGACTGTCTGCCTTGTGCCTCCATCGAGATATCAGACAACGCACGGCGTGGACGCGGTCGGCATCCGGCTCCTCCATCGGGTCAACCGGACGACCGCGGAACCAGCGAAGAAAAAACGCGGACTGGTCCGCGTAGGTAGAACTTGGCAGGGCCCCTGTACACTAGGATATACATGCGGGGGCGCCGGGGCCAGTGTAGCGCGATACACTCCTGCGAATACGATAACGTGAAATGGTCGGCGGCCCTTACTCCTCCGTCGGCCGCGACCTGGCCTTCTTCGTCTCTGCCCGCCGCTTCTTTTCCTTCAGCCGGGCCTCTTTTGCTGCCCGCGGTATCTTCGTCTTCCGCCGGCGCTTGCGCTCTTTCAAGGCCTCGGCGAGGAGCCGCGCCAGCCGCGCCGTCGCGTCCTCCCGGTTCTGGTGCTGGCTGCGGCTGCTGCTCGACGAGAGGCGGAGCACGCCGTCGCCATCGATGCGGTTTGCCAGGCGTTCCCTGATCCGCGCGCGCTGCCCGTCGGTTAGCGACGGGGAGCCCGCGACATCGAACTCGAGCTCGATCTTCGTCGACGATGTGTTCACGTGCTGGCCGCCCGGCCCGCCGGATCGGCTGGCACGGTAGCTGATCTCCGCCAGCGGCACAGCCAGCTCATCGGTCACGCGCAGCAGCGCGTGCTCGGGAACCGCGCCGGTCGGCAGATCGCTTTCTTCCACCGCTTCCTCCGCATTCTGGATGGATTTAGGTTCGACCATGTATAACACATGCCTGTTCTGTTCCGCGTCGCTGGGCACGAACGAGGCCATCGAGTCGTTTCCGGTCGGTACGCGCGTCGCCGTCGATGCCCGCAACGGCCGCCTGTGGGCGGTGTGCGGCCGGTGCGGTCGCTGGAATCTCGCCCCGATCGAGGAGCGCTGGGAAGCGGTCGAGGAAGCAGAGCGACTGTTCGTGGACACGCGCACGCGCGTGCACTCGCAGAATATCGGTCTCGCACGCCTGCCCGATGGCACCCGGCTCATCAGGGTGGGCCCCGCACTGCCTGGCGAGCTGGCGGCGTGGCGATACGGTCGACAGCTGATCAGCCGCCGCAACCGCAACCTGGCCGTGACGGGCGCCCTCGTCGCCGGCGGCGCCGCCCTCGTCGCTGGCCTGCCCCTGATCGCGACGGCGGGCCTGCCGATCGGCATCGTGAACGTGCTCCAGTTCGGCAACCTCATGCGCATCGAGGCGGAGAGACGTCGCATCGTACACCGGATTCCGTCCCCGGCACCGGCCGGTGCGGGCAGTGCGCCGCCCATGGTAGTACGCCGCTGGCACCTGGAGCACGCCGTGCTAGGCAGCACCGGTGAAGGGGATCTCACGCTCGACCTGCCACCCCTCATCATGCAGGCGGAATGGAAGAGGCGTCACGCCGCCCGGGAAACCGGGCGCGACCCGGACACTCCGCTACGCATCGCAGGCGAGGCCGCACGAACGGTCGTTGCGCGCTCGATGATGGACTTCAACCGCGCGGGCGCGACGAGCGCGGACGTGGAAGCGGCGCTGCACGCGATCGAACGCGCAGGCGGTGCCGACGCGTTCACACGGCGGACGGCAGATGAGGGCGCCGCGATCGTGCGACTCCGACGTACGGGCGGCGCACGCGGGGCACGTTACTCCCTGCGCCAGATCGCGGGTACGTTCCGCGGCGAGATCCTGCCCGTGGTCAAATACCGCGACCCCTTCTTTGCCGAGGCGCGGCCGCAGCTGTCGAGGACGGACGCGCTCGCATTGGAAATGGCGCTCCAGGAAGACGTAGAGCGCCGCGCACTGGAGGGTGAGCTCGCTGCACTGGAAGCCGCGTGGCGCGAAGCAGAGGAGATCGCGCGGATCGCCGACGCACTTCCTGGCGATCCGGCCTCCGATTCACATCAGCAGCACGAATAGATCCGCACGAACGAGCCCTCCCGTTCGCTCCACGCGATCACATACGTCGCCTCGCCACCCGCGTAATACATCAGCGACGGCTTTCCGTCGAGCTCCGAGAGCACAACGTTCACGCGCTCATTGGAGATATCAGCCGCATCGATGGCGCTGTACGCCTGCGGCGGCATGGAATCGGCCGGTGTCAGATCGAAACGATGCCGGTAATCGAGCTCCGCAAGATGATAGCGCAGTGCCTCGCGCATGACTGCATCCCGGTCACCAGCCTGTCGGAGCGACGGCGGCAGCCCGCCGGTCATCGTGATGCGATCGTCCGCGAGCAGCTCGTCGAGATGATTCTGTATGATCCGCGTCACCGTCGTGTCTGCCTTGCCCTCGGCCGCGTCGTACTTGAAGTACAGCTGGGTCGGCCATGTGTCGTGCCACAGCGTGTCGCCACGCGCACCTTCGATCGTCAGGGCGACCTCGGCCGAATCCAGCGTTGGCCCGGTTGCGGTCACAATCACGGTTTCGCTGCGACCGTCGCCGGTGAAATCGATGCTGCGCTCCCGGCGATAGCCGACCGCGTCGCCGGCGGTGCCGGTGGCAGCGCGCGCGCCCGCACCGGCAACCGTATCCGCCGCCGAAACGGCGGCCGGGGCATCGTCCGGAGCGGTATCACCGCACCCGGCGGCAAGCAGCAGTGCGAGACCGGCGCAGACGTATCGCAGAGTCATGAAAGCAGCAGGTCCACTGCGTGCGGGAAGGACGGCACTCTGTGGAACAGGTCGGAAACCGGGTCGACCAGGTCGTACTCCCATGGGTCTTTTGTCTCCACCAGTATCGCGTTGGCGCCGGACTCCAGCGCTGGGTTGATGTCACTCCGCATGCTGTTGCCGACCATCCACGCCCGTGCGGGATTGTCGACACCGTACATGCTCAGCGTGCGCACGAACATCTCCGCGTCCTTGCGGTCACATACGTGGACACGGTCCTCCCTGACGATATCAATGATGCCCGCGCCACGCACGCACTCGAGCTGGTACTGCATGTCCCCGCTCTGCGTATAGACCACGGTCGGCAGCCGCGCAGACAGCCGGCGCAGTGCATCGAGCGCACCCTCGAACGCGGGCGGCGGGCCGTACACGCCACGACCCAGCTCCGCGGCACGCGCCGCGACGTCCTGGTCACGCGCGATACCATACAGCTCACACAGCCGCTCGTAGGTGGCGACGAACGACGGCTCGATCCGCCGCGGTCCGAGACCGTACTGTGCCCGCATGCCGGGGTCCACCTGGTTGTACAGTACGTCGTAGGCCGCCTCTTCGGCGAATCCTGCCTCGCCCATGAGTGCCAGCAGCGCGCGCCGCGCGTTCTGGAATCGCGGCCCGGTGTCGACCAGCGTGTCATCGAAATCGACGAGGATCAGATCCTTCAAGACAATCGTCTCCGTGGCTTTGTGACCTCTAGGCTGCGGGTCAGTCCCGCCGCTGCAGCTGCAGGCGACCGACCTGGAACCTCATCTGCGGGTTCTCCACTCCGGCCGCGATCAGTACCGGCCGCAGCATCTCATACAGGGCATCGGCCGTGTTGATCCCCGGTTGTGACGACCCCTGGAGATGCGCCTGACCCTGTTGTCGCATGGTCTGCTGCACCAGCTGGATGGCCCGGCCGCGCACTTCATCGACAGTGCGCTGTGACAGGCGGAGCCAGCCGCGCTGCGTCTCGACTTCCATCTGCTCGAGGTTCGGCTCCACCGAGTACAGCACAGGCTCAGGAACCGTCACCTCAATGGTGTCGCCGGGCAGAACCCGGATCATCGCGGGTGTCAGCTGCCGTACATCGAAGCCGTAGGACACCCGCCCCGGCACGCGCACGGTTGCGGACGTTGTGCCGAGATCGATTCCCATGACGCCTGGCAGCAGCGTGCGCGTGTTCTCGACGCGCGTCGTTGCGGTGACCTCGAGAGCGCCGGTGATCAGAAACGACTCCGGACTCTCGCGCTGAATCGTCGAATAGACGACATCGCGGATGTCGGTCTCGGACAGCCGCGGCCTGCTCGACCACAGGAAGAGGCCCACGGCACCAATGAGCAGCAGCACACCGGTGGCGACGATGACGCCGATGTGGATGAAGGGGACACTGCGTCGGGTCTCCTCCGCGGGTGCGGCAGGCTGCTCCATCACGCGATCTTCTCGATGCTGCGTGCCCATTTCACCCAGTCGAAGCCGCGCAGCTCCTCGAGGACATCGTCGGGTATCGCCGTATCGGCTTCGATGGTCATCAGGGCATCCTTGTGACGGCCCGTGCGATCGACGCGCATTGTGGCGAGGTTGATGTGCTGCGCGGCACACAGTCCCGTGATCGTCATGATCGTGCCCGGCTCGTCACGGGCGAGGACGACCAGCGTGTGGTAGTCACCGCCGAGCGATACCGGGAAACCGTCGATCTCCGTCACCTCGACGCGCCCGCCGCCGACGGAAGCGCCGCGCACGTGCACCTTCCCATCGCCGCGCACGAGGTCGAACACGGCTGTGTTCGGATGCGCGTCCTCGCCCAGATCGAGATCCTCGAACGTCCAGTCCAGCCCGGCCGCCTTCGCCTCATCGTAGGCGCGCCGGAGCCGCAGGTCGTCCGGTGCAATGCCGACCAGACCGCCGACGATCGCGCGGTGCGTGCCGTGACCCTCGCCCGTGGCGGCAAACGAGCCATGCAGTCCGATGCGCGCAGAGGCGGGTGTGCCACCGAATATGGCGCGCGCGATGAGGCCCAGCCGGCACGCGCCGGCCGTGTGCGATGACGACGGTCCGACCATTACCGGACCAATGATGTCGAACAGTGAGACCATGACTCAGCTCCTGGCCGGGCGGGCCCTGCTGCGGGCGGCCCGGAATCGGGTGCCGTTCACTGGCTGATACCCGTCGGTGTGCGGGATGGCTGAATCTGTACGAGCCGGCGTGCGGACGGTGTGGCCGCGAGGCCGCCGAGCGCGGTTTCGCGGTAGGCGACGGGCATCTTCCTGCCGACCTCGCCCATTACGTCGATGACCTCATCAGCCGATACGGGGAAGTCACAGCCGGCGAGGGCCATCTCGGCGGCCGCGATGGCCTGCATGGCGGCGGACGCGTTGCGGTAGATGCATGGGATCTCGACCAGGCCGCCGATCGGATCGCAGATCAGGCCGAGCATGCCCTGGAGCGAGAGCGCCACGGACGTCGCGACCTGCTCGCCGGTACCGCCGGCGATCCAGCAGACGGCCGCGGCACCCATCGCGGCCGCTGTACCGGTTTCCGCCTGGCAGCCGCCCTCGGCACCCGACAGTGATGCGCGGTGCGCGATGACGCCGCCGATTCCGCCCGCAACGAGCATCGCGTCGACGAGCTTCTCCTCGTCCAGCTCCAGGAACTCGCCGACGCTCATCAGGATCGCGGGCAGTACACCGGCCGCGCCGGCCGTCGGCGCGGCGACGATCAGGCCCATTGCGGCGTTGACCTCGAGCGTGCCGATCGCACGCGCGAGCGTCATGGTGACGCGCGGGCCCAGCAGGCGCGGCCCGTTGTCGAACAGCCGCTTCGCCCGCCCGCCCGTCAGCCCGCTCGGTGACCGCGACTCGCCCCTGAGCCCCTCTTCGATGGCGCTGCGCATCACGCGCAGCGTGTGGCGGACGCGGGCGCGGATCTCCTCCGCGGAGACACCGCTCTCATCCACCTCCATCTGAAGCACGACATCCGGCAACTGACGGCCGGATTCTTCGGCCTCGCGTACCAGTGATTCCACTGACCTGTGCATGCAGCTCCACTATCCTTCGGACGGCTGCGGGCAGCGCGATGATGGCGATGCTCCGGCCGGCACCCTACTTTACCGCATCCTTCGTGCACGGCCAACTGGCGGTGCAGGTTCAATCCAGCCCGGACACCTCATGATGCGCACGCCCGCATACCTGTCGGCAACAGTCGTGATCCTCGGCGCGACCCTCGTTCCGACCCATGTCAGCGCCCAGACCGCGCCGATCCGCGAGACGGAGTCCGTGCCGCCCGCAGCGGCACTCACGGCAGCGACGACGAGTGAGCTGCACGATGCCGTCACCCGTTTCGGCATCGACCGCGCCGCACTCCTGCGCCGGCACGACGCGCCCTGGTCGGCCACACGGAGGGAGCGGCTGCGCTCGTTCTACACGGACTGGACGAAGCGGCTGGAGGGACTGCCGTTCGATACGTGGGATGCCGAATCGCGCATCGACTACGTACTGCTGCGCGCAGAGCTGGCCTATGAGCTGGCACTGCTGGAACGGGAGGAGCGCATGGTGGCGGAGATGGCTGAACTGCTGACGTTCAGCGGTGACATCGTGCGCCTCCAGGAAGCCCGGCGCGAGTTGCAGACGATCGACGCACCGGCCTCCGCCAGGACTCTGGCGGCACTTGCTGCCGACATCGATCACGTTCGCCGTGCGGTGGAGGCGGGCGTGCGGGACAGTGGCCGCACCGCGGTGGCGAACAATCCAGCCGACGGCGGGCGTGCGCAGACCGATGCGCGCGCTCCAGCGACAACGACGAAGAACGATACCGTCGCACCGGTCCGGACGACGCCCGTCATCGCGTTCCGTACGGCCGCAGCCGTCAACGACCTGCGCCAGACGCTGCAGCGGTGGTACCGCTTCTATTCCGGCTACGACCCTCAGTTCACGTGGTGGGCGGCCGAGCCGTATGAGCGCGCGAATGCAGCGCTCGAATCGTACGTGAAGACTTTACGGGAGCGCGTCGTCGGCATTCGCGAGGGGGAGGATGACCCGATCCTCGGCGACCCGATCGGTACGGAAGGCCTGCGTGCCGATCTCGCGCACGAGTTCATCCCGTACACGCCGGCCGAGCTGGTCGCGATCGCCGAACGCGAGTTCGCCTGGTGCGAGGCCGAGATGAAGCGTGCGGCACGCGAGATGGGTCATGGTGATGACTGGAAGGCCGCGCTCGAGCAGGTGAAGACCCGCTATGTCGAGCCCGGCCGGCAGACAGAGCTCACACGCAGCCTCGCAGTCGAGGCGATCGAGTTCGTCGAGTCGCGCGACCTCGTCACGGTGCCGCCGCTGGCGAAGGAAATATGGCGGATGGAAATGCTCTCGCCCGAGCAGCAGAAGGTCGCGCCGTTCTACCTCGGCGGCGAGGTGATCCAGGTGGCGTTCCCGACGGACGAGATGACGCACGAAGACAAGATGATGGCCATGCGCGGCAACAACGTGCATTTCTCGCGCGCGGTGGTCCATCACGAGCTCATCCCCGGCCACCATCTACAGGGCTACATGAGCAGCCGCTACAATCCGCACCGGCGCGCGTTCGCCACACCATTCTGGAACGAGGGCAACGCTGTCTACTGGGAGATGGTTCTCTGGGACGTGGGGTTTCCGCAGACACCGGAGGACCGCATCGGCATGCTGTTCTGGAGAATGCACCGGGCGGCGCGCATCATCTTCTCGCTCAACGTGCACCTCGGCACGATGACCGGCGAGGAGGCGATAGACTTTCTCGTCGACCGCGTCGGCCATGAGCGCGCGAACGCCGCTGCCGAGGTGCGTCGCTCACTCAACGGCTCCTATCCGCCGCTGTATCAGGCCGCGTACATGCTCGGTGCACTTCAGTTCCGCGCTCTGCAGGAGGAGCTGGTCGGATCCGGACGGATGAGCCTGCGCGAATTCCATGACGCGATCCTCCAGGGCGGTACCATGCCGGTAGAGCTGGTGCGTGCCCGCCTGCTGGGGCTGTCGCTGCCGCGCGACTACGAGCCGCAGTGGCGCTTCGGCGGACAGTAGCCCCGGAGATCGCGTCCAACTGACACGGCCCGGCAGGCATCCGCGGGGCGCCTCGACCTCGAATCGACCAATTGCGACGCGTCCGTGCCGACGATGGAGGATTGGCGGCGCCATGAGCCCTC
>DATHUY010000066.1 GCA_035461765.1 Longimicrobiales bacterium | reverse complement strand
GCCCGCGTCCCTCAACCCCCGTTGTATATGAGCGCCGTAAGAACCTTCCCGACGGCTTCCAGCCCTGCCGGCGAGGTGTTCTCGACGACGTCGCCGTGGGTGTGCCAGTGGTCGTAATCGAAATCGATGATGTTGATCGTGCGGATGCCGGCTTCGTTGAGCGGGATGTGATCGTCCCTGATGCGGATGCCTTCCGTGCGCGGGAACATGCTGCCGAGGCCGATCTGCTCGGCGACGCTCCAGACGCGCTCGACCACTTCAGGGGCGTACTCCGCGGAGTTGCCCTCGATGGGAAAGCGCGGGTCGCGGTCGCCGACCATGTCGAGCAGGATGCCATAGAGCGGACGGAAGTTCTGCGGCTGGTGGGCCGCGAAGTATTTCGCGCCGAGGTACATGTCCCGCTCGCCGGGACCGTAGTCCTCGCCGTCCACCAACAGTATGTCGACGCCGATCGGCGGAGAATGGCTGGACAGGACGCTCGCCAGCTCGAGCAGGACAGCCGTGCCGCTGGCGCCGTCGTTCGCGCCGGCGATCGGCTCGCGCGGCCGGACGCTGTCCATGTCGGCCGTCGGGCGCGTGTCCCAGTGCGCGACGAGCAGGATCCGGTCGCGGGCGCCGGCATTGAAGCGCGCGAACAGGTTCGACATGCGGAGCGTGCGACCCTCGCTGTCCGTGTGATCGAACGACTGCGTGAACACGCTGTCCGCGCGCTCCGCGAGATGGCGCGTCATCCACGCGAGCTGCGCGGCGTGCCCGGCCTTGCCTGCCACGCGCGGCCCGAAGTCGACCTGCCGGCGCAGCAGGTTGTGCGCGTTGCGGCCGGAGAACGGGGGTACGTGCGACGTGTCGACCGCGGCGATCGAGTAGGCCGCGGTCTGCCGCGAGTCGCCCGGACACGCGATCGCGCCGAGCAGTGTGAGACCCGCGATGCCGAGCATGGCGGCGCGCATCAGCGGAACCGATCCGGCAGACGCCCTGCGTCCACGTTGAACCGGCCATAGAACCCGAGCTGGAACTGGCTCGACGTGTTGCGCGTGCCGACATGGTTCTGCCGGGCGACGTAGTTCCCCTGCATGCCCACGGTGATCTCCCTGATCCTGGATTCGACGAAGAGGTTCGCGCTGCGCGTGCCGAAGTCGAGGAACGCGATGCAGCCCTCGGCCTCCGCTATCATCGTGTAGCGGCACTGCCGCTGACCCTGCTGCGAGAATGTCAGGGTCGCCGAGATCGGGCCGTCCAGTCGACCGGCCAGCGGTCCGGCCGGGATCGTCGCCGACAGCGACAGGTCCTGCTGCAATCCGCCGGACTCCGCGCCGCCCGTGGGGTCGAGCGTCTCACCCGTCGAATACGAGCCGCGATACGTCGCGAGGAACGCGCGCGGCAGACCGACGGAAATCGAGAACGGGAAGCGCAGCTCGGTCGCGCCACGCAGCTGGTTCTCCTGTCCGGTGTAGTCGGTCGTGCGCTCGATGCGTTCGATGCCGGCCGTCGTCGAGAACGACGTGATGAAGCCGCCGAACCGCTCGTGCACCTGTTGCGGCCGCCATTGCAGCGCCGCCTTGGGCCAGCCGACCTCACGCTGGAGCCGCGCGCCGCCGCGCGCGTCGAACACTTCCGTATCGGCATCGTGATAGCTCATGTCGAGCCGCAGGCTGCCAATGATGCGGAGACCCGACGCCGCACGGAACTCGCCGCGCTGCTGCGCGCGCGATGCCGTGTCCGCGCCCATGTACGTGTAGCTGTCCAGGCTGCCGAACCCCAGCTGGTAGCCGTACCCGGGCAGGAACGACTGGCGCTCGAACTGCGATGACAGCGTGCTGCGCCAGTTCAGGTCGACGACCTCGATGCGCCGCAGCAGTCGCGACGCGATGCCGGTCGTGTCGAGACCCATCGCGCGGGCGAGGCCGGGAAGCTGGAGGGTGAAGCGTCGGCCGATCTGGCGCTGCCCCTCGAAGCGGCGCTGCATCTCCGCCGTCGTGTCCGCACCCTGGGCCGTCAGCTCGAGATAGGACGGATTGCGGTCCGTGCCGTAGCGCGACGTGTACGTGTATTCCGCACGCAGCCAGGACGTGATCTCCGGACGGTAGGTCAGCGTGCTGCTCAGGTTGCGCGACCGCTCCCAGCCGACATCCATGCCGCCGAGGCTCGAGCGCGCGCGGTTCAGTGCGTCCAGCTCCAGCGGCCGCGTCGATGAGCGCTCGGCATCGAGCAAGTCGCGCACGCTCGCCACACCGACGCTCAGGCTGAGCGGCGCGAACGGCCTGAGCGTCAGCTGCGCATCGTTGCGCAGGCCCTGCCGCGGTGACTCGATGGCGTTGATGCTCGTGTCGCCCGGCAGCGCGAGGATCCTGTCGTATCGATACGAGCGCGACATCTGGTCGTTGTACGACGAGCCGAACGAGATCGCGGCGGGACTCCACCGGAACTGCGAGCCGACCAGCCGCGAGAACATCGCGCTGTTCTCTACGCGCTCGGGTGCGATCGCACGGAGCACCGTCTCGATGACCCCCGGTACCGCGGTGAACGTGCGCGGCGCCAGATCGCGCCGGTACGTGTAGTCGCCGGAGAAACCGCTGGCCTCCGAGGTCGACGTGATCGAGCGGTTGTCCGATGTCGTATACGCGAACCGCAGCGCCGAGCCGTCGAGCAGTATGCTCACGAACGGGTTCGGGCTCGGCGTGCGCTTGCTGATGCGGAGGCCGACGCGCGTGACGCCGGACCCGGCCTCGCGCAGGCCCGGGAGCCGATCGGCCTGTACGTCCGTCTGTGACAGGAACGTCGGTGTCTGCGCGGTCTGCGTGTGCGTCACCGACAACGGCATGTCCAGGCCCCAGCGCGCGGGCAGGATCCTGTCGAGCCGCGCGTCCGCGCCGAACGACAGGCTGGAGCCCGACACGTAGCTCGGGTTCTCGTTCAGCTGACGGAACAGCGGTCCCTGGTTCGACAGTGTCACGTTCGCGCTGACGAAATCGCCCGCATTCATGTTGAGCGCGATGTTGCCCGCCGCGCCCATCTCGCGGTCCGGGACGCCGATCCGCATGTCGTTGATCCAGACCTCGCCCGACGTCGGCGTCGCGCCACCGTTGTACACGGCGAACACCAGCTCGCGCACCGCGGCCAGGTTCGGTGCGCGCGCGCGGTCCTGCAGCACGATCGCGTACGTGCTGTCCGCGCTCCACACCGTATCGACGCCCGTGGGGCTCGGCCCGCGCTCGATCAGCAGCTGTTCCGCCTGCGCCTTCAGCGTGAACCACTGCTGGAAGTCGATGACGATCTCCGGCATCCAGTCGGTCGCCGTCACCGGCCGGTCACCCGTCGCGGGCGTCAGCCTGGACTGGTACAGGTAGAAGTTCTGCGGGTCGCTGCCGATGCGCACGGTGAAGCGTTCATCGCCGTCCGGCCCCCAGCTGCCCTCGCGCGGCACTACCCACAGCCGCAGCTCGCGGTAAGTGAGCAGGTTGCGCGGCTGCTGCGGGTACCGGTAGTAGACCTCCGCGCGGTCGCCCGCATCGAGGTCGCTATACGCCAGGCGCAGGCTCTTCTCGTTGATCTCGATGCCGTTCCTGTCGAACTGCTGGTTCGGGTCCTGCGCGCGCTCGCCCACGCCCGGCGGCGGACGGTACGCCGCACCATCCGTCACGGCGCTCACCGGACCGACACGCACTTCGGTGATACCGGCGCCGAGACCGGGCTCGTTCTCGAGCAGGCCGCGCCGCACGCCGTGCACATCGCGCTTCGTCCAGCGCGATCCGACGATGCGCATGCGTGCGACCGACATCACGCGCGTCGTCTGCGGCTCGCCGGCGATCGTCATGCGCAGGTGCCGGATGAATCGCCACGTCGCATCGCTCGCGCCGTTCACCGGATCGCCCGTGCGCAGCGGAATGCGGTACAGCCGGAACACGGTGCCCGTCGCGGCCGTGTCACGCACCAGGTACTCGCTCGCTTCATCCAGGCGCACGACATAGCGGAAGTACTGACCGTCGTCCGCGTCCAGGATGCCGTTGCCGTTCAGATCTTCCGTGTCCTGCCGGCCGTTGCCGCGCGTGCAGTTCGCGCGCGGATCGCCGAACGGATACACCACGTTCGGCTCCGCAAGACACTCCTGGTCCCACAAGCCCATCCGGTCGCGGTCGGTGCCCCACACCTCGCGGTCGACCAGGCGCGCTTCCTCATCCAGCTCGCCCAGGCCCCACGTGCGGCCGTCGGCATACACGCCGTTCGTGTTGCCGAGCGAGTCCACGTAGAACGCGTCCTCGCCCACCGTACCGATGTCGAAGATCAGCGCGAGTGGCTCCTGGTCGCCGGCACTGACGTAGAACTCCAGGTACTCCGAACGCGACATGTCGCGTCCCGTGGTGGAAAGCAGCGTCGTCATGGAGCGCCAGCGCCGGTCGTCCGTCGGCGGCGGCAGCGGCGACTGACCGGGACCGCGTCCGAACGTGAGCCACATCACCTGCTCGGGACGGTCCGTGCCGAACACGTTGATGCCGCGATCGATCTGCGTCGACGCCATCAGGGCGCCGCGCACACCGCCATCCTGATAGAAGTCGTGCTGCCACACGAGCGGCGCGGCCGTTGTGGCGTCCATGACGAACGGCAGCATGCCGCCATCGCCCTGCGTGCTCTGCGGCGCGGAGCCGAGCTTCCAGTCCTGCCGCCGCAGCCCGAGCGCTACCTCGTCGGCGCTCTCGAAGTCGTCGAGGTAGGCCTGGCCCTCGCGGTTCGGGTTCGGCATCGAGAACGCGACCTCACCCGTCAGCGACACAGCGGACGGTCGCGTGCTGCGCATGCCCCCGAGCGCGCGGTCGAGCAGTGCGCCGCCCAGGTCGAACCGGCCGCTCACACCGCCGAGGAACGCCGTGCCCGGCTCGACACCGAGCTGCGGCCGCGACATCAGCGACTGCTCGGCCTGGTACAGACCCACGAAGTTGAGCTCGCCGCGCGTGCCCACCGCATAGCGTGCGGCCGTGCCGAACACGCTGGTCGGCGCGATGCTGAACAGCGGCTTCTGCTCCCACGTCGCGCGCAGCTCCGCGCCCGGCGACGTCGCGAACAGCGCCTGCGGGTCGGTGAGCGACACGGTGCCGATCTCGTAATCGATGTTGTAATCGATGCCGCGTTCCAGCCGACGGTTGCCGAGATAGAGTCGCTCGCTGTCCTCGCGCAGGCCGAACGCGCCCAGGCTGAACGAAGACACCACGCCATCCACCTTCACACGATACTTGAGGTTCAGCTGGAACCGCGCTGACGCCGCGCGGTTGACCGGATCGACTTCCTCGTAGATCGCATTGTTGGCGTCCGCGCCCAGCTCGAGCGCCACGTCCGCCGCGCTCAGCTGCTCGCTCGGTACGGGCCCCGGCTCCGCGAATGGACGCAGTGTCGGGAACACGATGTACGTGCCGCCGATCGACGTGCCCGTGCTGGTGCCGAAGCCGTCGCGCGCGGGCTGGAAGATCTGCGCTTCATCGATGCGATCGGCCGGCGACTCCTCGTCGAGGCCGAAGAACCTGAGCAGCGGGATACGCCCACCCGCCACGTCGCGGAACGTCTGACCGCCTGCGACGGCGCCGAGCGAGATCGTCAGCTCGACCTGGTTCAGGTCCACGTCACTCGAGCTGTCGAGGCGGTAGACCTGGTGCAGCTCCATCTCCCACGTGCCCGAGCCCGGCTGATGCGTGGCGACCGGGCCGCGCAGCAGGCGCAGGCGCGGCGTCACGCCGGCCGGCGCGCTCTCCGCATTCATGTATCCGACCGTGTCACCCGTCTCCGTGACGAACGACACAGCGAGCGCCTCGTCCGCGCGCAGCGGCGAGCGCAGCATGATCCAGAGACCGCTCGCATGGATGAAGTAGTCCTGCTCCTGCACCAGCCGGCGGAACGTGCCGGTATGGCGCTCCGTACCCGTCGGCGGCGTGGCCTCGGCCAGGAAGTAGCCGGGCTGACCGGCGGACTGCCCGCCCAGCCGCTCGTCGCGATAGATCTGGATCCCGGCGCCGACGCCCGGCCGCACGCTCGGCGGCGCGTCCGCGCCCTGGAGACCGAGAACATCGATGTGCGGCGCCTGCGCCAGGTCCGATGGCGGGACGAGGAAGAAGAACTGGCCCTGCACGTAATCGGCGTCATCGACAACGATCTCGGCGTCCTGCTCGACACCCGCCTGGCCACCGGTGCCGAGACGGAACTCCTTCGTGCTGACGTCGCCCTTCTGCTGCGCGAACACCGTCTGCACCTCTAGCGGGCCGACCTGCGCGGCGGCCATCAGCCCGAAATTCCCCGCGGGCACACCGCGCGTCAGGTAGCTGGACGTCGGCAGGCGGATCGAGACATCGCCGAACTCGACGCGCTGGAGGATCTCGTCCTGGAGACCCTGATAGTACACATTGATGTTGTTGGCCGCGTCGAACTCGCGCGTCTGGTCGTAATCGATGTCGACGTGCACGCGGTCGGACACGGTGCCGCCCGCGCGGATGCCGAACTCGATGTCCGGGCGCAGCTCGGGGAACATACCGGGCTTGCAGGTGAACTGGACACTCGGATCACACGGGCTGACGCGCGACCACGCACCGCCCATGTTGGCCATGCCCCGGATCTGCACACCGAGATCGGCACGGTCGCCGATCACGCCGGACAGGATGTCCGGCTCGCCCATGCGCCGCCGCGGCTCCGGCAGCGGCGGCAGGAAGCGGAGCGAGTCGCGCTGTGCGGCAAGGGAATCGGGCGGAAGCGAGTCCGCTGCGGCCGGCGGCGCGATCTCGGCCGCCTCGAGCCGCGCGAGCCGGGCCGCGGCCGCGTGGATGTCCGCCAGCTCCTGGCGGCTCGCAGTGCGGTTGCTCAGCAGTCGCTCGCGCTCTTCACGGGCCAGCAGTGCACGGGTTGCAGAGGTCCACTCGTCGAGCCACGTCGCGAAAGGCTTCGTCACGAACAGGGCGTCCAGCGGCGCGATCCGGAACGCAGGCAGCTCGAGTGGTGTCGGATCGAGTGCGATTCCGACGGCAGGCCGCTGCTGCGCGTGCAGCGACGGCCCGGCCAGCAGACTGCCGAGGAGGAGCAGGCCGGAAACGCAATAACGCATGCAGGCGAACGACGCCGTGGCGCCGGATTCCTTCCGAGCGGGTTCGGCGCCCTGCGGGTCCGCCGCGACGCCTTGTAAATGACTGAAGTGCAAAATATTCTAATGGCTTACGTGAATCTTCTCAACCGCGCCACCCGCGCGCCCGCGGCGTCTCGCCGGGGCCCGGAACGCCTCCGGAGACCATGCGGATTCTGACCCGCTACCTGTTCAGGAGCCATCTCGGGCCGTTCTTCTTCGCGCTCGCGACCCTGACCGGCATCCTGTTCGTCAACACCATTGCCCGGAGATTCGAGAACCTGGCCGGCAAGGGCCTGGAGACATCCGTCATCCTCGAGGTGTTCGCGCTCTCCCTGCCGCACATCCTCGCCCTGACTCTCCCCATGGCCGTGCTGGTGTCCGTCCTCTACGCCTTCTCCCAGCTCGCCGGTGAGAACGAGATCACCGCGCTGAAGGCCAGCGGGACGAACCTGATCCGTATGATTATGCCTTTGGTGTTCGCTGCGTTCCTTTTTGCCCTGTTCATGCTCTGGTTCAACGACCGCGTTCTGCCCGACGCGAACAGCCGGCTCAAGGCGCTGACCGCCGACATCGGCGCCAAGACGCCCACCCTGATGCTGACCGAGCAGGTGGTCAGCCGCGTCCAGACGGGGAACTACCAGAAGAAGTACTGGATCCGTCCCGGCCGCATCGATGACGAGAGCCGGATGATGTACGACCTCGTGATCTACGACCTGAGCAACTCGCGCCAGGCCCGGACCGTGTACGCCGACAGTGGCCGCATGACGATGAACCTGGCGGAGACCGATGTCATGCTGACGCTCTTCGATGGCGTCGTCTACGAGTCCGACACCACGCAGCCGTCCGAGCTCCAGCGCGTGAACTTCGGCGAGCAGCGCATCGAGATGAAGGGCGTCGGCACCGAGCTGCGCCGCAGCGCCACCGAGTACCGGAGCGACCGCGAGATGTCCGTGGCGCAGCTGCGCGGCGTCGTCGACACCGCCCGGATGGAGCTGGCCGCGGTCCGGGAGGAAGGACGCCGGATCTCTGTCGACGCGATCGATCGCATGCTGGCCGGGCCCGCCGCCGACCGCGCGATCGGGCCACCGCCCTCGGCCGGCGGAATGGAGGCGCGCTACGACCTGATGGGCCGCCGCGAGCTGAGGAGCGGCGACGAGGTGGCGTACACCACCGCACTGGCCGCACAGCGCATTGCCAACAACGTGCAGACGCTGAAGGACCGCATCGCGCAGTACCGCGTCGAGATCCACAAGAAGTTCGCGATCCCGTTCGCCTGCATCATCTTCGTCTTGCTCGGCGCGCCTCTGGCCGTGCGCTTTCCGCGCGGCGGCGTCGGCATGGTGATCGCCGCGTCGCTCGCGATCTTCGGCATCTACTACATGTCGCTGATCGGCGGCGAGAAGCTCGCGGACCGCGGCACGATCGCACCGTTCTGGGGACCCTGGGCGCCCAACCTGCTGTTCGGCGCGGTCGCCGTCTGGGCCCTCTCGCGCATCGGCCGCGAGACCGCAACATCCCGCGGCGGCGGACTTGAAGACATCTGGGTCGGCATTCGCGGGATATTCACCGGCGCGTTCCTGCGCCGGCGCCGGACCACGGACGTTGCGGACGCCGCATGACGACGTTCAACGCACCGAGCGACGCGCGTGCTCACGCTGGAGCCGATCGGATCGTGACCGCATGAGCACCCTCGATCGCTATGTGGCCCGCGAGTTCATGCGGCTGTTCCTGCTGTTCGCCCTGTGCGCGCCGCTGCTCTTCGTGCTCGGGGACTGGACGGAAAAGATCGATGTCTACGCGCGGCAGGATCTGCCGCTCACGAGCGTGGCACTCGGCTATCTCTATCAGCTGCCGCTGTTCATCTCGTGGTCGTTCCCCGTCGCTGCCCTGATCGCGACGGTATTCACGGTCAACGGGATGACGCGCCACTCCGAGATGACTGCCGCAAAGGCCGGCGGCATCAGCTTCTTCCGCGCCCTCCGCGTACTGCTGCCGCTCGGTATCGTCCTCACCGCCGTCGCGCTGCTGCTCAGTGAGATCGTACCGATCGGTACGCGCGCGAAGAAGGAGGTGCTCCAGGAAGTCGAGCGCATGCCCGATGTCACACGCCACGACTTCGTCTACACGGGCCCGGACGGCCACATCTACACGATCCGCGCGCTCAACATCGATGTGCCGTCCATGACCGGCGTCACCGTGGAGCGCGCCGAGGCCGGCAAGCCGGTGCTCCGCATCTCCGCCCGGGACGCCCGCTGGGACAGCATCTCCGGCTGGACGCTCCACACCGGTGTCTACCGCAGCTTCGACGAGAACGGCCGGGAGAGTGCGTTCAGTTTCCGCTCCCTCCAGATGGCCGCGCTCACGGAGACGCCCGAGCAGCTCATGGCCCGGCCGAAAGAGCCGGAGGAGATGCGCTACGCCGAGCTGGGCCGCTTCATCGAGATGGTCGAGCGCTCCGGCACCAAGCCGCGCGAGATGAAGGTGGACCGCGCGCAGAAGATCGCGATCCCGATGGCGACCATGGTCATCATCCTGTTCGGCGCACCGCTCGCCAACAGCTCCGCACGCGGCGGCGCTGCCTACGGCATCGGCATCTCGCTCGGCATCACCGTGTTCTACATGGTGCTCTTCCGCGTGACCGGAGCCGCCGGCGCCGCAGGCTGGATGCACCCGGACCTCGCGGCGTGGGCGCCGAACGCGCTGTTCGCGATCGCGGCCATATGGCTGATCGCGAGAGTCCGGACCTAGGGTCTCGCACGACCGCGCCGCCGCTTCGCGCGCGTCAGCCCTGCGGGTCGAACCGCAGCCGGTAGTCCGTTTCCGCCCGCGCGAGCAGAGCGACGGCGCGCGTCCCGCTCACCACGCCGCCGCGACGGCCTCGAGCAGCCGGCCCTCGTACACGATCTGCGCGGGACCGAGCAGCTCCACGTCGTAGCTGTCCGACACCGTGACCTCGACGCTGCCGCCCATCATCTGCACCACGAACTGGCCGGGCTGAACGAAGCCACGGCGTACCGCGGCGGACGCGACCGCGCACGCGCTCGAGCCCGACGCCAGCGTCTCGTTGGCGCCGCGCTCCCAGATCCACGCTTCCAGCTCCCGCGGACCGATCACGCGCGCGAACTGCACGTTGGTTCCCGCAGAGAACGACGGGTGCGTGCAGAGCTGCGGCGCACGCTCGAGAAAGTCACTGCGCCTGAGCTCATCCACGAACACTACGCAATGCGGATTGCCCAGCGAGACGGTATTGATCGACGCACTGCCGCCGCCGGGCAGGCTCAGCTCGTATTCCAGCACCTCCCCCGTCTCCGGCACGAACCCGACTTCCGCACCCTCGAACGTCGCGGGCCCCATCCGAACGCGGATCAGCACGGCACCGGCCTCCAGCTCCTCCTCGACACGCATGGATACGACATCCCGCGCCAGCCGCACCTCGAACCACTCGTTCAGCTTTGCCAGACCGCGGCCGTACATGTACGCGCCGAAGATGCGCAGACCGTTGCCGCTTTTCTCGGCATTCGTGCCGTCCGGATTGATGATGCGGAGGTGTACCGGGTCCGCACTCAGGTCCGCCAGCAGAACGCCGTCGGAGCCCGGCCCGCGATGCCGGTCGCACAACAGCACCGCACGCTCCGGCGTCAGCGCCACCGGCAGCTCCGCCGCGTCCATCACGAAATAGTCGTTACCGAGCGCCTGCCCCTTAACGAATCTTACATCCATGACACAACCTCATGCGGGAGCGGGATCGGGATCGGGATCGGGTATCGGGTGTGCGCGGTCCCGATCCCGCACACGAACACGATCCCGCTCCCGCTCCCGATTTCGTTTCTTCAGGACTCACGGAGTGACAGCGACAGGAATGAATCGAGAACATCCGGGTCGAACTGCGCACCGCGCTCGGACCGCAGCTCGGCCATTGCGGCGTCGATCGAGCGGGCGTTGCGGTAGGGCCGGTCGTTGACGAGTGCGTCGAACGTGTCGGCGACGGCGACGATACGGCCGGGCAGCGGGATGTCATCGTGGCTCATGCCGTGATAGCCGCGGCCGTCCCAGCGCTCGTGGTGGGTGAACGCGATCAGCTCCGCCGTCTTCAGCAGGGGTGCCGGGCTGCCGGCCAGGATGTCCCGGCCGATGATCGTGTGCTGCTTGATCACCTCGAACTCCGCCGCCGTGAGCGGCTCGGGCTTGAGCAGGATGCTGTCAGGGATGCCGATCTTCCCGATGTCGTGCAGCATCGCCGCGCGCCCGATCGTGTCCGCCTCCTCCGCACTGAGACCGAGCGCGACCGCGATACGCTCCGCGACACGGCCGACCCGGCGTGTGTGCTCGCCCGTCGCGTCATCGCGGAACTCGGCGGCGCGCGCCAGCCGGTAGAGGATATCCAGCCGCGCCTGCTCCAGCTCGCGCGTGCGATCGGCCACGCGCACCTCCAGCTGCTCGTTCCTGTCGCGCAGCTCCCGGTGCAGCATTCGCGTCTGCAGCAGGTTCCTTATCCGCAGCAGTACCTCGCCGACCTGGAACGGCTTCGTCACGAAGTCGATCGCGCCGCTCGCCAGCGCCTCCCGGCGCACTGCCGACGACATGTCACCCGTCAGCATCAGCATCGGTACGAACTCGCCCGGCGTCACCAGCACCTGGAGGCGGCGCAGCACCTCGATGCCGTCCATCTGCGGCATGTGCATGTCGAGCAGAACGATGTCGGGCTGGTATTCGGCGAAGACGCGCAGCGCGTCGGCAGGAACCATCGTCGTGCGGACATGCCGGTAGCCGGCGGAGGCCAGCATGCCTTCGAGCAGCGACAGATACGCGTGCTCATCGTCCAGGATCAGGATATGCGCGTTGCCGTGCAGCGGTACGGCTGCACCTGCGGTCCCGAAAACGTCGGGCAACGACGCGTCCCCCTTGGCCATTTTCAGCGTGCTGTGTCCGATCGTCCGCTGTCGGAGCTCCATGCCGGGTCCGGCCCGGGGCGCGGCAGCGCCAGGCCGAAGCTCATTGCGACCTGTACCGCCATGCGATGCGCCACCTCGGGTAGAGAAGGACCTCGAACCCGATAAATGTACTGTGCGGAGTCCGTTCTCGCATCCGTCCGCGTCAGCTCGAGAACGTACCCGCCGCCGGCGTCGCGGTCGAGGGTACCGGCCAGCGCGTAAACGCGTCGTGGCGGAGCACCCGCCCGCCGCGCCACCGCCTCACGGGTCGTTGGCGGATCAGTCTCCTGCGGGGATTGTCCCGGGCGCGGTGACCTGGTCGGGGCCTGTCCCGGCGCGGGTCGGGCGGGGCGGCGCGGATCGGGCAGGACTTCGGAGGGCATGCGATCGAGGAGGACCAGGCGCGGGAC
Organism: Longimicrobiales bacterium; assembly: GCA_035461765.1. GTDB lineage: Bacteria > Gemmatimonadota > Gemmatimonadetes > Longimicrobiales > RSA9 > SH-MAG3. The sequence continues at coordinate 6,310 of DATHUY010000066.1, read as the reverse complement.
CGAGCGCAGGTGCGCTGCTATCGTGTCGCGGATGGCGGCCGCATCGGCCGGTCCGTGACCGGGCAGCCGGCTGGCAACCTGCCCCAGGACCAGGTCCGGCGGCCGCTCCGCCACGACACGGCTGGTCTTGGCCTGCCATACCCACATGTAGCCGACGGCGATCGCGACCATCGCCAGGCCGAACAGGATCTTGAAGCGGCGCGACGGTCGCACCTCGGCCTGGTTCTCGTCCTGCGGCGGCGGCTCCGTGAGCGACATGTTCAGCCGGCGGCCGGGATCACCGGCAGGACGTCGGGTCCGTCGGGGCCGTCGCGGCCGTCCAGGCCATCCGGGCCGTGAGCGCTGTCGGCGCCGCCCGCCGTGCGACGCTTCGGCGGCGGGAACCCGAACGTGTCCGCACTCAGTGCGCCCTCTTCCGTCAGGTCCGTGCGGATGCCCGGAATGCCATCAAACACCTGGAGCGCGAACTGCACGCGACCGAACGGCGCGCTCACCTGGAGTCCCTGCACGTGTGACCGCACGGCCTCGAACATCTCGCGCGCGATCGTGATGCCCTCCTGGAGCGCATGCTCGCGGCTTTTCTCGTTGGCCGCATGCATCCGCCGCACGACTTCCGGCGGTACCACGACGCCGGGCACCTCGTTGGCCATGAACTCGGCGTTGCGTGCCGAGACGAGCGGCCAGATGCCGGCGACGATCGGGATCCAGATGCCCCGCTTCTTCAGCTCCTCCACGAACGTCACGAGCTGCTCGGGATCGAACACCGGCTGCGTGATCGCGTACTCGGCGCCCGCCTCGACCTTCCAGTAGAATCGCGACAGCTCGTGCTCGATGTCCTGCGCGCCCGGATTGACGCCGACACCGATCGTAAACGATGTCGGCTCCCCGATCGGATTGCCGCCCGGATCGAGACCGCGGTTCAGCCGCGACACCAGGTTCGTCAGGCCGATCGAGTCAATGTCGAACACCGCGGTCGCTTCCGGATACGGCCCCATCTTCGGCGGGTCGCCCGTGATCAGCAGCATGTTGCGCAGGCCGAGCGCGTGCGCACCGAGCAGGTCGGACAGCATGCCGAGCAGGTTGCGGTCGCGGCAGCAGTAGTGCACGACCGTCTCGACACCGACGATCTGCTCGACCAGCGTCGCTGTCGGCAGCACGCCCATCCGCATCTGCGCGCGCGGACCGTCCGGCACGTTCACGGCATCGACGCCTGCGGCCTTGAGCAGCCGTACGCCCGCGAGCATGCGGTCCGGCGTGATCCCCTTCGGCGGCACGATCTCCACCGTCGTCACCAGCTCGCCGGTCGCGATCTTCCGCCCCCAGTTCGACCGCTCGGCGAGCGGCGTTACCGTCACGTCAGGCGCTTCCGGCTCCGTCGCCGCACTGCTCACGATGATCTGGCGCGGCGAGATCGCGTGCACCGCATCGGCAATGCGCTTGATGTGGTCCGGCGTCGTCCCGCAGCAGCCGCCCACGAACTTCGCGCCCGCACGGATCAGACGGCCGGAGAACTTCGCCATGTATTCCGGCGACGCCATGTACATCTTGCGACCGTGGATCTCGCGCGGCAGTCCCGCGTTCGGCTGTGCCGACAGCGGCCGCGCCGTCAGCGACGCCATGTGCTCGATGCCGGCCAGCATCCCGTGCGGACCGACCGAGCAGTTCAGCCCGATCACGTCCGCGCCCCATGCATCGAGCCGCTTCGTCAGCAGCTCCGGCGTGGTGCCATACACCGTACCGCCATCCTCCTGCACCGTCATCTGCGCGACCACCGGCAGGTCCGAGACCTCCCGCACCGCGAGCAGCGCCTGCTGGATCTCGACCAGGTCGCCGAACGTCTCGAGCACGAAGAAGTCCGCGCCGCCCTCCGCCAGCGCAGCCGCCTGCTCCCGGAAGATCGCCCGCGCCTCATCGACCGACGTGGGACCATACGGCTCGATCCGGATACCGAGCGGACCGATCGCACCGCCCACGAGCGCACGCCCGCCCGCCACCTCCTTCGCCAGAGCCGCCGCGCGCGCATTGATCTCGTGGACCTGCCCCTCCAGGCCATGCTCCGCCAGCTTGATCCGGTTCGCTCCGAAGCTGTTCGTCTCGATCAGCTCCGCACCCGCGCGGATGTACGCACGATGCACATCCCGGATCAGGTCCGGCTCCTTCACGTTCAGCTCGTCATAGCACCGATTGATGAACACACCCTTGCTGTACAGCATGGTGCCCATCGCGCCGTCAAAGACGTGCGGCCGGTTGTCGTGGAGGAAATCAGTGAATTCCATTTTTAGAGCGCCTTGTGGCTAATTCCAGGCAAACGGCTTTTTTTCACCACGGAGCACGCGGAGCACACTGAGGGGTTCGTCGCGCTTCGTTTTGCTGACGTGGCGTCACATGTGTGATCGCTGTGAAAGTGCCCATGCATCTTTGCTTTTTCATATCCGGAGTCGCGGCGTATGCGTCGGATCCCCGGCACGTCCGGCATCCCTTTTTCTGTTGAACAACAACAGAATCCCGGCCATACCGCGAACACGAGGTACTCGAGCAGGGATGAACCTCACTCATGACATCCCTCCCGGCCCACCCGCCTGAAAATCCGTTCTCCGTGTGCTCAGCGTGCTCTGTGGTGAAAAAAATCCGTCCTCCCAAGCTCTCCGTTCACCTCAATCGGACCGCTCAAACAGAGAAGTACTTCGCCTCCGGATGGTGCACCACGATGGCGGCGGTGCTCAGCTCCGGCACGAGCGCTCCGGCATCGGTCACATCCATGCCTAGCTTCTCTCGTGCGGGCAGCAGATCGAACACGAGATGGTGCTGCGTGTGATCCGGGATAGCGGGGTAGCCCCACGAGTAGCGCAGCCCCCTCCCCTTCTCGAGACCGAGCTCCGCGACGATGTGGCGGTTCACCCATTCGGCGGCGGCCTCGGCGAGGCGTACCCCGAAGCCGTGGAGGTAGTAGCCTTCGGTGTAATCGCCCTCGCGCATCATGCGCTCGCTGCGCTCGAGCAGGGCGTCGCCGACCGTGACGATCTGGAGTGCGGCCACATCGCGCGCTCCGTTCTCGCCGCTGATGAAATAGTCGGCGAGCGCGAGCTCATCGCGATCCGGCTGACGCGGTGTCTCGAAGCGGCCGATCTCCGTCTGCGGATCGTCCGGGTCGTACACGACGATGGTGTTCCCATCGCTCGTGACCGGGAAGTAGCCGTAGACGGCCGACGGCGTCAGCCAGCCGCCGGTCTGTGCTTCCGTCTTCATGCGGCGCAGGCGCGGCTCGTATTCCTCGGCCACCAGTCGCTCGTACTCCGGGCCCTTCGCGTTCTTCGCACCCCAGTGCAGCCGGTAGAGCGTGTTCAGGTCGAAGAACTCGAACAGCTCGGCGAGCGGCAGCCGCTGGATGTGCTTCACACCGTGGAACGGCACCTTCGGCATGACGATGTCACGTGACGGCGCGCCGCGTCCGTTCGACGTCGCGGCCGCCTTCGTGCGCGCCTTCAGCTCCTCGCGCTTCGCGATCCCGGCCACCACGTCCTCCAGCCGAGCCTTCACGAACGGCTCCCGCTTTGCCGGGTCCATCAGCGTGTCGATCGTGCTCAGCCCCTCGAACGCGTCCTTGCAGTAGAACACGCCCGACGGGTACAGCACGCCGTTCTCCTGGTCCGCGTACGACGCCATCCGCACGAACGACGGATTGATCGCCGCACCGCCGACCAGCACGGGGTAGTGGAGACCGCGCGCGTGCAGCTCCTGCACGCACAGCGGCATCTGCTTCGAGGTGGACACCAGCAGCGCCGACAGACCGATCGCGTCGGCGCCGACCTCCTGCGCCTTCTCGATGATCGTGTTGACCGGCACCTGCTTCCCGAGATCGTACACGGTGTAGCCGTTGTTCGTCATGATCGTGTAGACCAGCGACTTGCCGATGTCGTGCACATCGCCGAACACCGTCGCGATCACGACCTTCCCCTTCGTCTGACCTTCCTTCTTCTCCAGGTACTGCTCCAGCCGCGCGACGGCCCGCTTCATGACCTCAGCCGACTGCAGCACGAACGGCAGGATCAGCTCGCCCGCCCCGAACTTGTCACCGACTTCCTTCATGGCCGGCAACAGCACATTGTTCAGCACATCGACCGCCGCCCGATCCCGCACCTCGATCGGCAGCGACCGAAGGTAATCCCCCGCCGATGAAATCTCGCCCGCAGAAGGATTCTCGCCTGTAGATGAAGCCCCCGCCGTTGAAGTTCCCGCTCCCGCGCCCGACAACGATCCCGCTCCCGCTCCCGCATTCGTTCGAGCCGCGATTGCAGCCTCCACGACGTCCTCGATACCCTCGCGCTTGCGATGCAGGATCTTCCAGTGCACCGCCTCGTCCGGCGTCATGGACAGAGTGGGATCGACAGCGGAATCCTCTTCGACCGTATGCGCCTCATAGAACGCGATGAACTTCGCGAGTGCGTCCTCGCCGCGATCGAAGATCAGGTCGTCCGCGAGCTTACGCTGCTCCGCATCGATCTCCGCATAGGGTGTGATGTGCGCGGGATTGACGATGGCCATGTCGAGGCCGGCCTCGACGCAGTGGTGCATGAATACGGAGTTGAGCACGGCGCGCGCGTGCTTCGCGAGGCCGAACGAGACGTTGGACACGCCGAGCGACGTGAGCACGCCGGGCAGCTCGCGTTTGATCAGGCGGATGCCCTCGATCGTCTCCATCGCGCTCCTGCGGAACTCCTCGTCGCCCGTCGCGAGCGTGAACGTCAGGTCATCGAAGATCAGCGCGTCGGGCTCGAGGCCGTATTCGTTGCACACGATGTCGCGGATGCGGCGCGCAATCTCGAGCTTCCGATCGGCGGTCTTCGCCATGCCCTGCTCATCGATCGTGAGCGCGACCACGACGGCGCCGTGCTCCACCACGTGCGGCACTACGCGCTCGATACGCTCGCGCCCGTTCTCGAGGTTGATCGAGTTGACTGCCGCGCGGCCGGGGTAGCGCTTGAGGGCGGCCTCGACGACGTCGTATTCGGTCGAGTCGATCATGAGCGGCGTCTCGACGCCCTGCGCGAGCAGCTTGACGACGTCGCTCATCTGCTCGGCCTCGTCCTGCCGCTCGGTCAGTGCGACACAGACATCGAGCAGGTGCGCGCCGGTCTCGACCTGTCCGCGCGCGACATCGAGAATCCCGTCGTAGTCATCGGCCAGGAGCAGCCGCTTGATGGCGCGTGAGCCCTGCGAGTTGACACGCTCGCCGATCAGCGTCGGCGCGGGCTCCTGCTTCAGGTTGAATGCGGTCATCGCGCTCGCGACGCGCGGTACGCGCGGCACGGTGCGCGTCAGTGGCGCTTTCCCGCTGACGCGCTCGACCACCGCCTGCATGTGCTCGGGCGTAGTGCCGCAGCACCCGCCGACGACGTTCACGCCGAACTTCGTGACGAACTCCTCGTGCGCCTCCGCCAGCGCTTCCGGCTCGAGCGGATAGATCGCGGTGCCGGCCTGGTTGAGCGGGATGCCGGCGTTCGGGATCACACTGATCGGCAGCCGCGAGTTCTCGCACAGATAGCGCACGGGCTGGCGCATGTGCTCGGGACCGGTCGAGCAGTTGAGACCGATGACATCCGCGCGCATCGACTCGAGGATCGTCATGGCCGCGGCGATGTCTGTGCCGAGCAGCATGCGGCCGGACGTATCGAGCGTGACCTGGACCTGGAGGGGGATGGCCACGTTCATGTCCCGCAGTGCGCGCCGGATGCCGACGATCTGCGCCTTCACCTCGAGGATGTCCTGGCTGGTCTCGATGAGCAGCACATCCGCCCCGCCCTCGACCAGCCCGCGCGCCTGCTCGCCGAACACGTCGACCAGCTCGTCGAACGTGATGTTGCCGAGCACCGGGTCCGACGTGCTGATCAGGAATCCGGACGGACCGATACTGCCGGCGACGTAGCGCGGCCGCTCCGGCGTCGAGAACTTGTCGGCGACATTGCGCGCGAGTGCTGCGGCGGTGCGGTTGATCTCCAGGACGCGGTCGTCGAGACCGTATTCCTTCAGTGTCAGCCGGTTCGAGCGGAACGTGTCCGTCTCGAGCACGTCGCAGCCCACCTCCATGAACGAGGCGTGCACGCCCTCCACGGCATCCGGCCGCGTGATGACCAGGTAGTCGTTACAGCCCTCGAGGCCGGGGCCGCCGAAATCCGCCTCCGTCAGGTCCAGCTTCTGGAGGCTCGTGCCCATCGCGCCATCGAACACCAGGACGCGGCGCGCCAGCGTCTCGAGATAGGTCGGTCTGCTCATTGCTCTCTCCGGCGCACCCGCGCCGCCACGCGGCGGCAGA
>DATHUY010000065.1 GCA_035461765.1 Longimicrobiales bacterium | reverse complement strand
CCTCGCGGAACGATCCCTCGGCTATCATGGTGTCCAGCGGACGGTTGGTAGCGGCGATCACGCGCGCATCGACTTCGATCGGCGCGGTCGCGCCGACGCGAGTGATCGTGCGCTCCTCGATGGCCCGCAGCAGCTTCGCCTGTGCCGGCTCGGCGAGGTCACCGATCTCATCGAGAAAGAGCGTGCCTGACGCGGCGGCCTCGAAGATCCCTGCGCGATCGCGGTCGGCCCCAGTGAATGCGCCGCGCACGTGGCCGAACAGCTCGCTCTCCACAAGCGCGGCAGGAATCGCCGAACAGTTGAGTGCGACGAACGGTCCCCGGCTCCTCCGGCTGCGGGCGTGCAGCGCGCGCGCGACGAGCTCCTTGCCGGTGCCGCTCTCTCCCGTGATCAGCACGGTCACGTCGGTCGGGGCGGCCCGGTCGATGAGCCGGTACAGCTCACGCATGGACGGGGCGCCGCCAATGATGTCGCCATACTGCGTCGCCAGCTCCGCACGCAGTCGCGCGTTCTCCGTCCGCAGCGCGAGCAGCTCACGCCCACGCTCGACGACTGCACGCACTTCGTCATTGTCGAACGGCTTCGGCAGGTAGTCGAACGCGCCGAGCTTGAGCGCCTGCACGGCAATGCGCTCATCGCCGTGCGCGGTCATCAGCACCAGCAGTGTGTCGGGATGCCTGGCGCGCACTTCCTCCAGCAGCTGGAGTCCTGTCATCGCCGGCATGCTCAGGTCGGAGATAATGATGTCGGCAGCGTCGGCCTCCATCAGCGCGAGCGCCTGCGGTGCGTGCTCCGCGACGTGGACCTGATCGCCGCGTTGCGACAGCAGCTCCTCGAGCGAAAACCGGATTGCCGGCTCGTCGTCGACCACCAGGATCTTCATGCGGGCAGGGTCTCCTGCGGTACTTCAGTCGTCTGCGGAACATGAATGCTGAACACGGCGCCACCGCGGTCGGCGTTGGTCACGGTCACGTGCCAGCCGTGCTCATCGGCGAGCCGCCGCACGACGGTGAGGCCCAGGCCGGTGCCGCCGCGCGTATGGAACGGCTCGAAGATGCGGTCGCGCTCGCCGTCCGGCACACCCGGTCCCTCGTCGCTCACGCTCATGGTCACACCCTCGTCGTCGACCGACCGCAGCGTGACTGTGGAGTTGGCGGGAGCGTGGGCGATCGCATTCAGCAGCAGGTTGAGCAATGCCTGCGCGAGGGCCTCGCGCGGCGCATTCACGATGGGCACTCCTGCATCGATGCGCACCGTGACCGCGGCGCGGCGCGCTCGCGTATCGACGAGAAGGCGGAGGTCCTCGAATAGCGGGCCCAGCTCAGTCGCGGCATTCTGCGCGGTGCCTCTGCTGCTGCGGCGGGCGAGGTCCGTGAGATTTCCGACGATGCGGTCGAGTCGTGTGACCTCGTCCAGGATCACGCCCGCATAGCGCACGCGCCTGTCATCCTCCACGGTCGGCTCCGCGATCATCTGCGTGAGTGAACGGATGCCGGTGAGGGGATTGCGCACTTCGTGTGCAATGGTGGCGGACAGCTCGCCGAGCAGGGCGAGGCGGTCGTGCTCCGCTGCGGCCGCCGCGAGGTCGCCGGTGCGGGCTGCGCGCACCTCGATGTCGTAGAACCGGTGGTGCACAACGCCAAAGAAGATGAGCAGCAGCACCGTCACAGTGAGCACCGGCAGTATGATCAGCACGAACGCGCCCTGGGCGAGGATCGCGCCGGTAACGCCGATCGGAACGAGCCCCGACAACACCAGCTCCAGCGCGCGCTCACTTCGTGTCGTGCGGCCCCGCGCGCGGCTGCTGCGGCCGCGACTGCGGATCGCGCGCCACGCGTACATCGCCGCACCCGTGCACCAGCCGCCCAGGTGCCAGATGCGCGCGCTGCTCCAGTCGCTGCGCTCCAGGATCGGAAACAGTGCCAGGCCCAGCAGCACCGCCGCAAACGGCAGCCAGCTGCGCGCTCTGTCCTCGCCTCCGCCGACAACGGTAGCGAGAAACAGTGCGGGCAGCATGTGAACCGCGAAGCGGAAGCCGATGAGCGACGTGGGCATCATGCCCCGGGCGAGGGCCCAGCCCTGAAACCCGAGCCAGAGCATGATGAAGATGTTGAACACCGCGTACCAGCGGATCTCCCGGCTCGCGGGGTTGAAAAGCAGCAGCAGCGCCGTGCCGATGAACGTCGCGCCGAGTGCGATGAACGATGCGGCGATTCCGCCGGCGATGACCGTCTCGCTCAGAAGCCCACCTCCGCGCCGAGCACGAACGTGCGGCGCGCGAAGAACGATTCCACGGGGAGTCGCGTGGTGAACGACGCGTCGTACTGGTAGCCGACGATGTTGCGGCGCCCGTTCAGATCCAGCATCTCGAGATAGAAGACGCGAGTGACGTCACCCATTCGCTGATAGCGCGTGATACGGCCATCGATACGGAAGTAGTGCGGCAGTCGGTCGCCGTGCACTGCGCCGAACACCGGCTCATCCGGCCAGCCTGCCTCCGTAGACGGGATCGTCCCGGTGACGGGGCTGTACGGTTTCCCGCTCGCGTAGCGCACGGTGCTGCCGAGCTCCCACGCATCGCTCAGCGCGAAACGCGCGACACCGGTGAGCGTGTGCGTCACGTCGAAGCGTGCGGGCGTGACGTCGCCGTTCTCGAGCGTGAGATCGGCATCGAGCAGTGAGTACGTGATCCAGCCGTTCAGCCGGTCCTGACGCTGCCAGCGCACAATGGCGTCGAGTCCTGTGGATCGTGCCGATGCGGTGTGCGGTCCGCCGCCCGATACACGTGCGAAGTCGTCATAGAGCTTCGCGTACGCCTCGACGCGGATCGCCGGCTCGCCGCTGCGTTCCGCTCCCGCGACGAGATGCCGCGCGCGCGTCGGCGCGCCGGACGGCGTGCCCTCATCCGGGAGGCGGTACGTACGGCGCCAGCTTCCCTGGCTGAACAGGCCCGCACCCGTGCGCAGCGTCCACTCTCCCGAAGTGTACGCCAGCGCGATGCGCGGGTCCAGCGAAACGGCGCCCGCCCCCGGCAGCCGGTCCACACGCGTGCCGGCCACGGCGACCAGACCGTCGATCAGCTGCTTCTCCGCCTCGATGTAGCCGCCCGCATGCCAGACACTCTCCGCCTCGTTGTCGAGGACGTGCGACGGCGAGCCGGGATTCAGGTCGCGTGTCAGCGGGACACGGCCGGACGTGAGCGCACCGAACCGCGTGAGCTCCAGTCCGCCACGCACGCGCACACTGCTGCCAATGACATCCAGATCGACACGCGTGCCGTATGCGTCGTCCGTGCGCTGCCGATCGAGAATTCCGAACTCGAAGCCGCCGCTGCGTCGCGACGCGCTGGCGTTTGACGTGAGGCCGATCCGACCGTCGCTCCTCAGCCAGCGGGCCGACAGCGCTGTGTGCTGCGTGCTGCCGCTGCTCCGGAACGGACCGGTGAAGCCGCCGGTATCGACTACGCGCGACGACACGTCGCCGGACGCGACGCCGACGAGCTTGAGCTCCAGCTGCGGTGACACGCTGAAGCTTCCACCGGTCAGCGCCTGGTAGCTGCGCGGCACATCCGGATACGTGTCCTCCGTACCGCTCATGCGCGTGATCAGGGTCACGTCGGTCAGGTTGGCCGCGCCCCACATTCCCGATCGCGCTGTCAGTGGCCGGTACAGGCTCGCACCGGCCGACACGAGGTTGGCACCGACGCGCCAGCTCGATTCGACAGGGCGCCCGCGCGTCTCGACATCGACCACGCCGGACAGCGCGTTGCCGAACTTTGCGGAGAACGCACCCGCCGAGAAGTACGCACGGCTCAGCACGCTCGCATCGAGTACGCCCATGGACGATCCGTTCAGGCTCTCCCACCGACCGGGGAACGCCATGCGGCCGCCGTTCACGAACACGGGCGTCTCTTCCGGATCGCCGCCGCGCACGTACAGGTCCGTGCCATCGCCCGCGCGCGTTGCGCCCGGCAGCGTCTGGAGCGTCTGCAGCATCTCGCTCGTGCCGCCGGGCATCGTGTAGATGTCGAGCCGCTTGAGCGACGTGCCGCTCCGCGCTTCCTCCATCTGATGCTGCGCGCCTTCCACGCGCAGCGGCGCCAGCGCGAGCACGGGCGGGAGGTCGGACGTTAGAGCGGATCCTGTCGCGAGTGTATCGCTCTGCGGTGCACCGGCCTCTTTCGAGCGCTGCTGGAGCGCCTCGTGAGCGGGGAAGAGCCGCGCGCCCGCGGCGTACGCCATACGCGCATCTTCCGCACGACCGAGCTTCCCGTATGCATCGCCCAGGAACAGCCAGGTGAGAGCAAACTCCGGACGGTCCGCGCGATCCCCCTGCTGCTGCATCAGGATCTCGAGCTGCCGGACTGCATTCGGCATCTGCTCGAGGAACTCCGGCATGTGGAAGTAATTCATCGCGAGCATGTAACGCGCCCCCCAGTGCTGCGGATCGATACGCAGCGCTTCCTCCAGCGCGCGGCCGGATTCCTCGACCACGTTCATGATCGTCGTCATGCTCGCGTGCGGAATGCCGCACCGCGTCAGCGTCTGACCCAGCCCCGCGTGTGCGTCGGCGTTTCCCGGCTCGGCGGCTATCGCTGCGCGGAACGCCTTCTCCGCACGCTCGAATGCCGCTTTCGATCCTGCGGACGTGCGCTCCGCCTCCGGGCCCTCAGCGTACGCGACGCACTCCTGCATGGCGCGTTGTGCGTCTACCAACTCGGCACTCTGCTGCTGAGCGGCGCTCGGCTGCTGCGCATGGGCGCTGCATGCTCCTGCCGCAACGAACAGCCCCGCGCTGATCACTCGTCGAATCATATCGTCCCCCGGTGTTCATGGTTCAACAGGGGACAGAGGCAAGCGGGGGCCCTCGATGCTGGCGGGCCGGAGGCGTTGGCGGGCAAGGGATGTCGTGCGTGGATGTGGTGGGGTGGGTGCAGCCTGACGGCGCCGGTGCAGCCGGGCGGCTGCGGGGCGGGGGGCTCTGCGGGGTTCGGGGTGCGGGCGGGTACGGCCGGGGCATGGCCGGAGCACGAACGGCGGGCGGGCTTGGGCGGTTGGGGGCGCGTGCGGGCGGGGCGCGGGCGGGAGGCGAACGGCGGCGCGGACGGGGGGCGCGGACTGGGGCGCGACCGGGCGCGGGCGCTGCGAATCGACCAAATGGCGCGGCACACCCGCGAGGCTGGAGGATTCGCTGCGCCATGCGCCGCGAACTTTCCATCGGTCTTCCCGTCTCAGGACTTGATGGAAACTTCGGCGCGCATAGCGCGACGAATCCTCCATTCAGTCGGCGGGCGTGCAGCAGATGGAGGATTCGATGCTCGCGACGCCGTGCTCCCTCTGCAAACGCCTGCTGGTCGGCAGCTACGAGCGGATTGCGTCCCGGAGGCGGTCGGCGATGCGGTCGAACTCCTCGCGGCGCCGGCGCGCCCAGATCGGGATCTGGAGCACACCTACGCCAAAGAGTGCCGAGCCGACCGTGAACATGGTAGTGAGGCTGTCGGGGTCGGGGCCGATGCCCCCGGCCAGGCGGCCGACGACCACGAGGCCACCGGAGAGCACCGCCATGATGCCGCCCGTCGTCATGAGGCTGCGGGCGCTCCCCTTCGACGTGCGCATGTCGACCTGGTAGCCGCCGGCGACCGGGGCCGCGGTCACGCGCAGGTTGCCGTTCCGCCACTCGCGGAAGTTCCCGGCGGAGTCGACTCGGCCGCCTGCGTTGAACGTGCTCCGGAGCTGCATGACCAGCTCGCCCCACTCCTCGTCAGTGAGCGGTCGCTCGAGCGGTACGGTGCGCGCGACGCCGATCGGAAGGCGCAGGAACTTCGGCGCGGGCGTGTGCGTGTCGGTACGACGCAGCGACTCGGCGGCCTGCGCTACCGCTTCCGGCTGAAGTCCGGCCTCGCGCCCGATCTCCTGGAGCTCGGCCAGCGTCATTCCGCCGGTCGTGGATGCCGGCCTGTGGCCGGATGCCTCCGCCTCCGCCGCGCGGGCGAAGATGGCTGCGGCCTCCTCCTCATTGAAGCGGTCCGCCGGCAAATGCGCCTCCAGGAGGAAGGAAGAGAGAGAGTCGGGGGCGCCGCCCCGGGTGCGGCCGCCTGTCGCAATCTATGATGAGAGCCGCGAACGTGGGAGTGGGCGGCAATCGTGCGAGAGCGGCCTGACGAGATTGCAGGTGGCGTGCTCCTCGCGGCAGCGAAGGGGAGGTGTGACTCGTAGACCGGAGCACTCTGATGCGAACATTCATACGTACCACCCTGATCGTCGCGACGTCGCTGACCCTGGCAGTCTGCGGGCGGGCACCGGCAACCGAAACGCCGGAGCCGGGCGGGGAGACGATTCTCGTGGTCGACAACCGAAGCACGCTCCAGGTGACCATCTACGCGCTGCGCGACTCGCAGCGGCAGCGGCTCGGAACCGCGGGCGCTCTGGCGACGACACGCCTGACGATTCCGGATAATCTCGTGTTCGGCGTGACATCACTGCGGTTCGAGGTGGATCCGCTCGGCAGCCGTCGGTCACCGATCAGCGAGCAGATCACGGTGTCTGCGGGTGAGGAGGTCACGCTCGTCATACCGCCGACATTCCGTTGAGTGCATCGGGCGAGGGTCCGGCGAGGGTCCGGCGAGGGTTGGGGCGCAGGCCGGGCGGGGCCGCGAATCGACCAGATAGGGCGGGACACTCGCGAGGATGGAGGATTCGCTGCGTCATGCGCAGCGAACTTTCCATCGGTCTTCACGTCTCAGGCTATGATGGAAACTTCGGCGCGCATGGCGCGGCGAATCCTCCATCCGTCGGCGGGGGCGCTCCAGATGGACGTTTCGGCGCTCGGCCTCGCGCTCGGCCTCAGCCTTGCGCTCGGGCTCAGGCCTCGCGCTCAGCCGCGAGTCTCGGCCTCGCGCTGCTCTGCCCGCCGAACCTTCTTCCGGCCCACGAGGCGACCTGGGTACCGTCATTTGACTGGAGGTCGCTTTGCCGTTAAGCTTCATCTGTACGAGTGAGGGCCGACGCTGACAGCCGAGGCCGACGGAGGAGGACCCGGGACGCTTGTCTCTGGTCCTTTTTTATTTCACCGTGCACGTACGGCGGAGCGTGTTGATCCGTCATCGTGT
>DATHUY010000064.1 GCA_035461765.1 Longimicrobiales bacterium | reverse complement strand
CTCCACACGATGCGCCAGCGCAGCTCCTCGAGATGATCGAAGAACGGCATTTCGCCCGCGGGCGAGCCGGGCCTGAGTTTCCGCAACCCCATCATGTCACTTCAGCGGCAGCTCGACCTGGCTCCTGCTGAGCGCCGCCATGGCCTCTTTCGCGCTTAGTTCCTTCAGCTCCTGGTAGAACTCATCCAGATCCTGGAAGTTCCGGTAAACCGACGCGTAACGCACGTACGCTACATAGTCCCTGGTCCTGAGCTGCTCCATCACGAGCTCGCCGATCCGGTCGCTCTCGATCTCGTCGACGTTGAGGCGGGCGAGCTCGTCCTCGATCGCACTCACCATCAGCTCGATCTCGCTGCCGGTAACCGGCCGCTTGGCGCAGGGCAGCTGCAGCGACGTCAGGACCTTCTGCCGGCTGTACGGTTCGGACGAGCCGTCACGCTTGGTGATCAGGAGCTGCCGCTCCTCGATCGACTCGTACGTCGTGAATCGCTTACCGCACGCGAGACATTCGCGCCGCCGACGCACCGCACGGCCTTCCTGGCTGGTGCGGGAGTCGACGACGCGATCCTCCATCCCGTGGCAGTAGGGACAGCGCATTACCGGTCCGGCAGCGAGCGCAGCCTGGTCTGTGCCTGCCGCGCCTCCGCCGAGTCAGGGTAGCGCTCCCTCACCTGCGTATAGTACTGGCGCGCGCGGTCGAACGACCGGCGCTCCTCCGCAATGGCGCCCGCACGGAACAGGGCAGCCGCCGCACGTGGGGCCGATTCCCACTCCTCCGCCACGCGCTCCAGCGCCTCGTACGCGTCGTCCCACGCCTCGTCACGGTAATACGACTCCCCGATCTGGAACTGCGCGTCGGGCGCGCGCGCGTGTTCCGGGAACTCGGCGATCAGCTGCTCGAAGGCCAGCCGCGCGGTTGAGAACGACCCCTCGTTCATCTTCTCCATGCCGGCCCCATAGTACTGCTCGGCGGACATGCCGCCCGATGTGGGACCCGGCGCCGCGGAGGTGAGGCTTCGTTGCTCGAGAGCCGTCAGCCGCTGCTCGATACGATTGAGCGTTCCCATCACCTGCCCGACCAGCTGGCCCATCTGCGTCACGTTCTGATCGAACTGCCGCAGCGCATTGGCAGTAGTGCCGCGCGCATCGACGGTCAGCGCCATGGTCGTGCTGATGGAGTCGAGCAGCAGCCGGTTCTGACGCTGGATCTCGATCAGCACCGAGTCCTGATGCTGCCGCATCCAGTACATCTCGTTGCGCAGCGAGCGCACGTCGCCCTTCGTCGCGCACCCGCCCAGCACGAGCAGTCCCGCTGCCATCAGTGGTATCACCCGCATGCTGCCTCCCGCAGTGTTCGTCATGAACCCGGCATGGTCAGCGGCGAGCCGCCGGCCGTGATCACGAACTCCGCGCGACGGTTCTGCGACCATGCCGATTCGTTGCTGCCCGCCGCCGCCGGGGAGTCCTCGCCCATGCTCGTCGTCTCGAAGCGCGAGCCGTCGATACCGAAGCCGGTGAGGTACTGACGCACCGCTGCGGCGCGCCGCATGCCGAGCGCGAGGTTGTACTCGAGTGAGCCCCGCTCGTCCGTGTGACCCACGATGCGCAGTCGGACGCCCGGGTTCGCCCGCAGGATCGGCACCTTGCGACCGAGTGCAGCCTCGGCGTCCGCCCGCAGGTTCGACTCGTCATAATCGAAGAGAACGACTTCCTCGAGGATCGCGCGCGCACGTGCCGTCACCTCTTCGGCGCGCCGGCGCGCATCGGCGTCGGCGTTGGCGTTCGCGCGAGCGATCGAATCCTGCCGCATGCGCTCGCGCTCCGCGGCACGCCGCGCGCCGTCACCGGCAGTGTCGGGCAGCGTCGGCGCGGGCTCCTGCGGCGGCTGGCGCCGTGAGCAGGCGGTCAGCGGAAGAGCGAGCAGTACGGTGAGCAGCACGAGGCGTCGGATCATTCGTCGTATCTCCCTTGATGAGCGTAAATGGCGGCGTTGGTGCCGCAGTGAGACCATGCCGGCACCGGCCGGACCTCCAGCTGTGTGAAACGGCTCTATTGCTGCGCGGCCAGGTCGCGGGCGCGCAGCAGCAGCGGCGACCATTCCGCCATGCGGAGATTGTCGCCGCGCGCGAGCAGACGCCGCGTCCTGGTGACGGCATCGATAATATACAGGCCGCCGGGCCCGTCGCCTACGGACGTGTAAACGATGTTTCGTCCGTCCGGCGCCCAGCTCGGGTCTTCGTTGTTGCCGCGCGACGTGATCTGCTCGATCTGGTCGCCCGGACGATCGGCATTGGCGATCATGATCTGGTAGGAACCCCGCATGTTGCGGTTCCAGATGCCATGGAACGCGACCCGCGAGCCCGTGGGTGACCAGGAAGGCGCCGCGTAGTCGCTCGACTGTCCCGAAACGAACGGCGACAGCATGGTCGCGCTCCCGCCGCCGGACGTCATGACGTATACCGCAGGGCGACCGATGCGATCGGACATGAACGCGAGCCGGCTGCCGTCCGGCGAGTAGCTCGGATACATCGAGATCGTGTTCAGGTCACCCGTCAGCTTGCGCAGTCCGCCGCCGCGCGACACGTCGTACTGGACCAGCTCCGCCCCGTTCTGACGCCACACGCCGAGCGCTATCGTCGAGCCATCGGGCGCATACGCTGCGGGCGGCATGATCATGTCGCCGCCCGGATCGAACGTGTTCTGGCGCCCCGTGGCGACGTCGCGCTCCACCAGCTGCCACTTGCCGCCGCCCGTGGCATACAGGATCCTGCGGCCGTCGGGCGACCATACGGGCGAATAGATCTGGCCCCCGAAGCCGGCTATGCGGCGCATGCCGAAGCCATCGGAATCCATGATGAGGAGGTCGTAGTTACCGTCGCCGTGCTGGCGCGTCGCGACGATGCGCGTGGCCGCACTGCCCGGCGAGTTGAGCGCGGACTGCACCACCTGGTCCGAGAGCGCATGCACGGCCATGCGGAATGCCGGATTCGTCGCGGCCGGCAGAACGTAGCGGCCGTCGTGCACAACACGGGCGTAGACAATGTCGTGGACCGTCAGCGTCACCACGTAGCCGTCCGCGGACGGTGTGACCGCGCCGGTCACGAGGTAGACGACGTTCAGCGAGTTCCACTGCGCGTAGTCGACCGTACCGGTGCGCAGACTGGCCGGCACGCCCTCGACGATGTTGAAGCGGCTGCTGTTCATCAGGTCGCGCTGCACGATGCCCGTGATGGAATCGAGGGCCTCGGCGATCGGTGCCGCGCCCTCGAACGGACGAACCGCCAGCAGCGGACGGTTCTGCGTCTGGTATGTCGTCGACAGCCGGATCCCCGGCGGCGGGTCCTGCGCCAGCACGGGACCGGCGTACACGAGCAGAAGAACAATGGCGAGTAGCGGTCGTCGCATGTGCGGTCCCTTTGGTTGCTTGCCTTACTTCGGCGGCTCGAACGTGAACGAGACCCAGAGCCGATCCTGCTGCCAGCCGTCCGGCAGCGGCCCGAACGCGCCCGTCCGGCCCGCCCGGTCGACGGCCTCGTGCGCCTGCAGGTCGAACTCGAAATTACCCGACCGGCGCACCAGCCGGATGCCGCCCACCGAGCCGTCGCGCTGGATGTAGAACACCACCTCCGCTTCGAGGTTCGCAGCCCCATTCCAGCGGAACATGCGGTTCAGCTGACGGATGATGTTCGCCTGGTACTCGGGGAAAAGGAACTCCTCCCCATCATTGCGGATGTTGAGGTTCTCACCTCCGGTCGATGAGGGCACCGGATCCCTGCCCCTGGCCGGTTCCGGATCGGGCTTCTTCTCGGGTGCCGGCGTCGCCGTCTCCGGCTTCGGCGGTGCGGGCGCCGGTTTCGGCTGCTCCGGTTTCGGCTGCTCCGGCTCCGGTTCAGGCGCCGGAGGTTCCGGCTCCGGCTCCGGCTCCGCGATCACCGGAGTTTCCGGTGCCGTGACCGCTTCCGGCTCGCCCGCCTCCTGCGGCGGCGGCGATACGAGAGTGACGCGGTACTGTACAAAGTCCGGCTCCGGCGTCAGCTCGATGCCTGCGAGCCAGAACGCGGCCAGGACAAACACGTGCAGCAGCACGGACGCGATCAGTACGCGCGCGGGCGGCTTCGCGCGCTGCCTGCGCAGGCGCGCGCCCCACGTCGACGGATTTCCGTCGCTCATCGGCTGCTGCTTCCCCTCTTCCATCCTGCTCCTCTTCCCGGACCCGGCTTCGCTTTGCGGTTACGGCCCAACCGGGTATGCCATTTTCGATCGTCACAGCGCCGAGATGGACCCGTTGGCGGGACATGGACCGGGCCGGATGGGGCGTAACTGCAAAGTGAAGCCGGGTCCGGTGAAACTATCCCTCGCGGACCGGGTCCGCTGCCAGGTTGATACTGGTGTACCCCAACGCATTCAGGATCCCCATGACCCGGAGCACGCTGCCGTACGACGCGGCCTCGTCCCCTTTGACCATGATCGGCTCGCCCTGATGATCGGCCATGTACATCGGCATCGTCTGCCGCAGCTCGTTCTCCGATACCTCGACCTCGCCGATATAGATCCGCCCGTCGCGTCCGACGGAGACGACTACGGTCTCGCTCGTCGTCAGCGGTGTCGCCTCCGCATCGGGCAGGTCCAGCTCAATGCCGCCCTGCATGATCGGAGCCGTGATCATGAAGATGATCAGCAGCACGAACGCGACGTCGATCAGGTTCGTGAAGTTGATCTCTGCGTTGACACGCATGCGCTCGCGACGCGAGCTGCGGATGTTGCGCATCGCTACAGTCTCCCCTCGCGCGCCAGGGTGCCGACGAACTCGCTGGCGAACCCGTCCAGCTCGCCGCTGAAGCGGTCCAGCCGGTTGACGAAGTAGTTGTAAGCGATCGCCGCAGGGATCGCGGCGACCAGGCCGAATGCCGTTGTCATGAGCGCTTCGGCAATGCCCGGCGCCACGGCCGCGATATTGGCCGAGCCCATGCTCGCCACGCGATTGAACGACGTCATGATGCCGAGGACGGTGCCCAGCAGGCCCAGCAGAGGTGACACGACGGCGATGACGGACAGCCAGATCAGCCCACCCGATGCCGCGTCGCGCTCCTCGTCCTGCACCTTCTCGAGCACCAGCCAGAGCGCGTGCAGCTGCGTCTCGGAGAGATTCTCCTGCGGCGCCGCGTCCTCGCGCAGGGCGCCGGGGCGCAGCTCATTGAAGAAATTTGCACCCTGCCTGAACAGCCGCGTGTAGGCTGTCTCGGGCAGACGCATGGCGGTGCGGTAGGCATCGTCCAGCCGCTGCGACCTCTCGATCGCCTGCACGAACCGGAATCCGTCCTTGCGCAGGGTACGGAACTGCTTCCACTTCCACAGGATCATGACCCAGCTGATAAGCGAGAACACGGTGAGGATGACCAGGACGATCTGGCCGGTCAGCGATCCGCCCTCCCGGAGGATCCCGAACGTCTCACCGATCCCGCTCGTCTCCTGCAGCAGTGCGATCACGCCGACACCTCCTGCTGCATGATATGATTGTACGTCCTGCCCAGACCCTCATGCAGTGACACTGCCGGCACCCAGCCGAGGGAGCGCAGCTTGCCGGCGTCTAGACACGAATGCTGAACCTCGCCCGGCCGGGCGGGGGCGTGGTTGACGTCCACTACGCTGCCCGCGGCACTCATCAGCGTGCCGGCCAGCTCGTTCACGGACGTCTCTGTGCCGGTACCGACATTGAACGCCCGCGCATCGAGCACGGTGGGCGCGGGCAGATCCGCATCCGCGAGCAGCACGTTGGCCGCTACGACGTCACCGACATAGACGTAGTCACGCGTCTGCTCGCCATCGCCGAATACCGTAAGCGGAGTGCCGTTGCCGATGCGCGTGCAGAAGATGGCGACCACACCGGCTTCCCCGTGCGGGTCCTGCCGCGGACCGTAGACGTTGCTGTAGCGGACGGCCGCGTAGTCGAGGCCGCGCTGGTTCGCGTAGTAGTTGAGATAGTACTCGCCAGTCAGCTTCGTCACACCGTAGGGCGACATCGGACGTTTGACGGTGGTCTCCGGAGTCGGTCGTACTTCCGGCTCACCGTAGACGACGCCGCCGGACGACACGAACATGAAGCGGCCGCAGCCGTAGCGCAGTGCGCATTCGGCGACATTCAGGAAGCCGTCGATGTTGATGCCTGCATCCTTGCGGGGATCGTTGACCGAGACCCGGACGTCGATCTGTGCTGCATGATGGCTGATGATGTCGAAGCCGCCCGCCTCATTGAAAACCTCGGCGAGCTTCGCATCGCGGATGTCCAGGTGAATGAGATTCGCACCTGCCGGTACGTTCGCCGGCTTGCCACTGGACAGGTCGTCCACGATCCATACGCGCGCCCCTGCGTTCACGTACGCTTCCGCGACATGGCTTCCAATGAATCCCGCGCCTCCCGTGACCAGTACCCTCTTCGGCATCATTCCTCGTCGTGGTGCGCGCCGCCGTCCGGCGGCGCGTCGTCATCGAGTGCGGACCCGTTGCCGAGTCCGAACAGGTAGCGTGCAGCTTCCGTGATCTGCCCCTCGC
>DATHUY010000063.1 GCA_035461765.1 Longimicrobiales bacterium | reverse complement strand
GGCACACCGCGCCAGGTCAGCTTCGTGGCGAATGCGTTCCTGGGCTCGATCGACTGGAGCGCGAAGGGCGACTACATCGTCTACCGCACGGGCCAGCGCACGGAGCCGGGCCGCCTCGTGAAGATCGACATGGTGCCGCTGCCGCCGGCATTCGAGGAGGCGAAGTTCCGCGAGCTGTTCAACGAGCCGCCGCGCGACTCGGCGGATGCACCGGCGCGCGAGCGCACGGCGACGCGGGACACCACGGGCGGCGCGGTCGCGACGCCCACTGAGATCGAGATCGAGTTCGACGGCATTCGGCGCCGCGGATCGTTCCTGAACACCGACTTCTCCGCCGGGCAGGTGCTGCTCAGTCCGGATGGGAAGACTGCGATCGCAACCGGCGACGGCGCGCTGCACCGCATCACGTTCGGCGAGAACGGCGATGTCGACATCGAGCGCATGGACGCGACCGGCAACCCCATCGGCTTCAACCGCGACGGCCGGCAGCTCTACGTGTCGCAGGGCGGCCAGCTCCGCATCGTGCCGGTGACCGGCAGCGGCCCGACGCGCACCGTGTCGACGTCCGTCGCGTGGACCGAGGACTTCGACGCGACGAAGGTCGCAGCGTTCGAGCAGGCGTGGGGCGAGATGCGCGACGGCTTCTATGACGCTGACTTCCACGGCGCCGACTGGACGGCGGTGCGCGAACGGTTCCGGCCGCAGGTCGAGGGCGCACGGACGCGCGCGGAGCTCAACCGGCTGATGAACCTGATGCTCGGCGAGCTGAACGCGTCACACCTCGGCCACTCCGGACGTACCGGCCCCCCCGCCGGCGGCGATGACGCAACGACCGGCGAGCTCGGACTGCGCTTCGATCGTATCGCGTACGAGAACGATGGCCGCTTCGTGGTGACCGAGGTCGTCGAGCTCGGCCCGGCCGACATTGCGGACATCGCGGCCGGCGATGTGGTCGTGGCCGTCGACGGCGTCACACTGGACCGGGACAGCGACCTGAACGCACTGCTCCGCGACAAGTCAGGCAGACAGGTGGTGCTGGGCGTGCGACGCGCCGGCGGTGAGCCGCGCAACGTGGAAGTGCTCGCGACGTCGGGCGGCGCGGCAGGGCAGCTCATCTATCGCAACTGGGTCGAGAGCCGTCGCGCCTACGTCGACAGCATCAGCGGCGGCCGGCTGGGATACGCCCATATTGCGTCGATGTCCGAAGGCGCGCTGAATCAGTTCATCTTCGACCTGGACCAGGTGAACCACGCGAAGGACGGTGTCGTCATCGACGTCCGCAATAACAACGGCGGCTTCGTCAACGTCTACGCCATCGACATCCTCGCCCGCCGCAACTACTTCACGATGCAGGGGCGCGGCAGCTCCGTGCAGGCGCCCTCGCGCGTGCAGCTGGGTCAGCGCGCGCTGCTCGCACCCACCGTGCTCGTCACCAACCAGCACACGCTGTCGGACGGCGAGGACTTCACCGAGGGATACCGTGAGCTCGAGCTGGGCCCGGTCGTCGGCGAGCCGACCGCCGGCTGGATCATCTTCACCGGCAGCCGCACACTCGTCGATGGCACGTCCGTGCGCATGCCGGGCACGTACATCCGCGACAACCGCGGGCAGAACATGG
The DNA here is from genome assembly GCA_035461765.1 of Longimicrobiales bacterium. Taxonomy (GTDB): domain Bacteria; phylum Gemmatimonadota; class Gemmatimonadetes; order Longimicrobiales; family RSA9; genus SH-MAG3. The sequence continues at coordinate 8,721 of DATHUY010000063.1, read as the reverse complement.
AGCTCAACCCGCGCCCGGTCGACGTCGAGGTGGAACGCGCAGCCGGCGAATGGTACCAGGGGCGGGACAGCCAGCTCGACCGTGCCGTCGAGGTGCTGCTTCGCCGGATCGACGCCGGGATGTGATCGGCTTGCGCTGTCGGAACGCGCCGCCCGGGCGCCGCAGCCGGCGGATCCGTCTCGCAGAGCCGGTTCGAACCTACCGCTTTGGCGGGGCTTCGAGAGGTTCTGAGCCCAGGAAGTGGGTGAGGACATCCGGAAGGATCGAGGCCGCCTCGACCGAACCGCCCCAGTCAGGCCACATAGCCGGATGCCCGTTCGTCGGGATGACCCATAGCGCCGCGACCGGGATGGCCTCGTACATCTCCAACGCGTCGTGTACCGGGACCAGCGGGTCGCGATCGCCGATAACAACGAGCGTACGCGACTCGATCGTGGAGAGCTGCCGCGGCGTGATGGTGACTTCATCCACAAACTCACCGAGGCCACGAAACGCACCGATCAGCTCACTCACCTGAGGTTCTCCACCCGGGTGGACCTTCAACCAGTACTCCTTCACCTGAGCTGACTGATCCTCGAATGAGGGGAAGGCCACGATGGCGGCCTTTGCAGGAGCGTGTGATGCCGACATGACAGCCATGGACTCGATCCGGCGTGGTGCTTGCGCCGCCATATGAAGCAGAACAATCCCACCTCCACTGTACCCAACCGCTCGAAAACGCCCCACACCCACCGCATCCATGAACGCGTGCATGTCCGCCGCCACGTGGTCGAAGCGATAGGGATCAGGGCCGGCTCCAGACCGTCCATGGCCGGGGAGGTCGGGGACAATCGTCGTATAGTGCTCTGCCAGGCGGTCCAGGTAGGGCTCCCACCAGGTCCCTGCACCCGTGAAGCCGTGCAGAAGCAGAAGCGGAGGCCCGTGGCCGGCAACTCCATAATGTATCCAGGTCCCATTCACCTCCACGGAGTCGGCCCGCAGCGCCATATCCTGCGCAGGTAGCCGTTCGGAAGCCAACAGCACGGCCAGGGCCGCAACGGAGCTGCTGATGGCTGTACGCACCAGACTCATTTTCACCGACGTCTGTTCGAGGGAAATTGCGAACCTCGCGCAGCGGCTCAGCGCACACCGCGCACGACCGTGCCGTTGGCGCCGGCCGCGAATACCTCCTCCGCCGACGCTCCCGAAACGCCCCAGAGCGTGATCGAGGACGATGGATGACGCGCGGGTGTCTCCTGCGCGGCCCAGTTCGTTCCATCGAAGTGGAGTACCTGCCCCTGGCTCGACGCCGCGAAGACGTCGACGGGCGAGCTGCCCCAGAATGAGTGGGCTCGAGCGTTCGCCTGGGTGGTCCAGCTGGAGCCGTCCCAGCGAAGGATGGTCGCGCTGCTCGACGCTACGAACGCCATGTTGTCGGCGACGGCCCAACCCGCGGACAGCATCTCGGTTCCCGTCCGCTGGGCGCTCCAGGCGTTGCCATCATAGTGAAGGATCGCCCCTCCCGATCCCACCGCCCAGATCGCCTCGTCGGATACTCCGAAGACGTCCTGCAGGCTCGACTGCACAGGGGCTGCATGGGTCCGCCACACACCACCGTCGTACTCCAGGATAGTACTGCCGCTGCCCACGACGAACACCTTGCCGCTGGGACTGCCCCAGACGCCTTCGAGGTGGCTCGTGGTCCCGATGTTCTGCCGGGCCCACCGGGTGCCGTCGTACCGCAGCACGCGGCCGTGCTGGCCCACCGCCCAGACGTCGGATGAGGAAGATCCCCAGAGGGCGCGGAAGGTGCTCGAGCGCAAGTCGTTCGCGGTCAGGTCGGAATTCTGAAGGGTCCAGTCCGCGCCATCGTAGTGGAGCAGCAGGCCGGAAGTATTGAACGGCGCGACTCCCACAGCGAAGACGTCGTCCGAACCCACGGCCAGGACGTCCGCGAACGTGACGTTGGCGGAGTGCACCTTCCACCGACCACCGGTCTCCTGGGCGACGAATGCGGCGCTTCCCACGGCGAAGGTCGCGTCGGGCCGCGTCGCGGAGACCGCCCGGATCGTCGGCCCACCCGCGGCGACCCGCCGCCAGGTCGTCCCATCGTACTGGATGATCGTACCGCTCGTGCCGACCGCGTAGACGTTTCCACTCGCCGATCCGGAGACCCCGTGAAGGGTTTCGCTGGTCAGCTCGGGCGGCGCTGCCTGCTGCGTCCACGTCGAACCATCCCAGTGGGCGATCATGCCATAGCCGCCCACCGCGAACACATCGTCCGCCCCGGTCCCCCAGACCGCCCCGAGATGTCCCACGTTGAAGCCTGTCGCGACCCTGCTCCACCCGGCACCGTCGAAATGCCACAGGTTCGCGTTCGGACCCGCCGCATAAACATCAGCGGACGAACTGCCCCACAGCGAGCTGATGCGCAGGGTGGTGGACGTCTGCGCGTTCGACAGCTCGACCGTCCACTGCCCGGCAGCATTGCCGTCGTAGTGGAGTATGATCCCCTCGCCGGCTGCCCACACGTCAGCCGGACCGCTCCCCCAGACCGCGTTGAGCGTTGCGGTGACGCCGGTCAGGTGCTCGCTCCAGGACGTTCCGTCGAAGTGCCGGATCCGGCCGCCGGTTGCAACCACGAAGACATCGTCCGGCGCGCTCCCCCAGACTGCGGTCGGGCAGGCGCTCTCATGCGGTTCCTCACGCCAGGCCACGCCGTCAAAGCGCAGGATCGCGCGATACCCGAGCCCGCACGCGTTGCCCACGGCCCAGATGTCAGTCGGGCCGGCCTCCCACACGCCGGTCAACGCCGTGTGGAGACCGGAGACCGGGGCGAGGATCTGTTCCCAGTTGAGCGAAGCGCCCAGGCTGGAACCGGCGGCGGCCACCTCGATCCGGACCGTCGCGGACGCGTGCGCCCCTTCTGCGTCCGTCGTCGCGAGCGTAATCGAGTGCGTACCCGCCAGGAGTCCGCTCAGGCTCAGAGCCTCGCCCGTTCCCAGCTCTCCCGCCAGGTCGCTGGTCCAGACGAGATTCTCGCCGGCGAGCCGCCCATCCTCGAGATCTTCCGCCCCGCCTGCAAAGCGGATCTCGCCGGATTCCATGAAGACGGACCCCGTGGTGGGAAGATCGATATTCACTACAGGCGACGCGTTCACATAAAGCGTACCGGTGGCAATGTTGTTATCCAGCACCGGATCTTCCGCTTCCGTCCAGTCGATGATGTCGGCCTGGACGCTCAGTGTCTCACCACCGGCCAGCGCGGACGCGGTGAAGTCCAGCATTGCCTGGCCGCCGGATTCGAGGGCGTCGATCGAACATTCATACCGGAGGCCGGACACGGTGGATTCTGCGACGCATGCAGCGGGCGCGGCGACATCGTCCACGCTCCCCGCGACGAGCAACGTCAGCCTCAGCTCGCGCACGGCCGCAGGGCCGGAGTTCTCGACCGTGACCGCCAGCGCCAGATCCTCACCCGCGGTGACCCGCTCCGCCACCGTCAGTACGACGCCCAGATCCGCAACCGCGGGCACATCCTCCCCGCTGTTCCCGTCGATGATCCGCTGCGCAGCCGCGTTCATGTCATCGGCCGCTGCGACGCCGATGTGCTTGCCCCGTTGCGCGCGTACGCGGTTCGTGAACGCACCCAACATGTTCTCCGTCGCCTGCACGTCGCCGCGACCCGCTGCGGCTCGCGCATTGCCGAGCAGCGCCGTCAGGCCGTTCGCGACCCCCGGACTGGTAATGTCGCCGCTCGCCTGGTACGAGGCGACCTTCTCGCCGAGCTGCTCGATGCTCGACGTGGTGGAGCTGACCACACGCGCGAGATCGACCGGCTGCGGTGCCAATGGGTCGTGTGCGGTATCGCTGCATGCTCCCAACAGGGCCACCAGCACGGCGGAGCTGATGATCTCGCGGATGCGCCTCATGAATTCTCCTCTTCTGTGTGCGTACCGCCGGTCAGGGCGTGGTACAGGCCCGGCCCGGCGCGGGAACGTCGTCGGTGGCCAAGGCTAAACCCGGCGCGTTTGACGGGGATCACACAGCTGTTAGACGTCGTCTAAGCGGATAAGGTGGGGGCGCTCAGTGAGTGGGCGGCGGAGCCAGGAGCCGCAGAGATGGGGCGCCGAGCGCCGGCCTCGGTGTGCTGTCGCCCCACTGAGGGACAACAAGGATTCAGCTTTCGCTCGCGCCGTCAGGTAATAAAGGAGAGCCGACGCAGGCCACGCCGGCTCTCCCTTCCATATTACGCCTGCTCACTCATGCGACGGCGGGCTGCCGCACTTCGTCTTCTTCATGAAGACGGTGGGGCGGCCGCCCGTCAGCAGACAGGCTCCGGGACCGGATCGCCGAACGGTGCCCCTGCCGGCACGTTGAAGCGCACCTTGTACTCCACCGCGTGCACGGGCGATACAACGGTCGCCTTGTGCACCTCGTCTGCTACCTCGTAGTACGTCTTCCCGGCAGGCTCGTTGGGGCCGTAAGTGGTCGATGTGCACCCCGTCTTCCTGTCATACCGCGTGATCATGACGGCCCCGACGTCTACGATCGCGAACGAAGGACCGGGATGTGTATGCCAGCCGCCTCCCCCGCCCGGCGCAGTGACCAGCCGCTGAATTGCCATGTCAGCCGTGACCTGCGAACGGAGCATGAGGTCCGGGTTCTGGTTGATGAAGTACGGCTCCACGGGGGCGCGGGCGGTGAACGCTTCGGGCAGCGGCGAAGCGACCAGTAACCCCGTGGTCGACGCCGTGCGCGTGAAGTCCGGACCACCGTCGGGCGCGGTTGCATCCTCGCCGCAGGCCGCGCAGAGAATTCCCGCGCATACGATCGGCATGGCTTTCAGGATTGTGTGGCTTCGCATGATTCGACTCCTTGTCAGACAGGTGCGTTGGTCCAGGTCCGGCCGGCGGTCGGCCGCATCTGGCGGTGCCCGGTTGCACGGCGCTGGCTGAGCTCCCTGAGGCGCGACTATATTGCACAGGCCGCGTCGTCTGTTCGTCGCGCCTGCGTCGTCTCTGCCAGCTGAACGCTGCCATGTTCCTGCTTCGCGTGTTCGGCGGCGCCAGCCTGGAGGACGGGTCCGGCGTCATGATTGGGCGCGCCGTCCAGCGCCGTCGCCTTGCCCTCCTGGCAATCCTCGCCCTCGAGCACCCGCGTGCCGTCCCGCGCGACAAGCTGGTTGCCTGGCTCTGGCCGGAGCACGACGCCGAGCGTGCCCGCCACCTCCTGCGCGATTCTCTGTACCTGCTCCGTAATGCACTCGGTGAGGACACGCTGCCGAGTGTGGGCGACACGTTGCGCCTGAACCCGCAGCACCTGCGCTGTGACGTCTGGGATTTCGAGGAGGCACTCGCGCAGGGGCGGCCGGAAGCGGCCGTTCTGACTTATTCCGGGCGGTTGCTCGACGGCTTTCACCCGGGCGGCGGGCCCGAGCTCGAACACTGGGTGGACGCGCAGCGGGATCGTCTCGCCCGCGCGTACGCGCAAGCGCTCGAGCAGCTGGCGGAGAACGCGAGCGCCGAAACCGATCACCAGGCAGCCGTCGGCTGGTGGCGGCGTCTGGCCGCGGATGACCCGTACAACGCGCGGGTCACGCTGCGGCTGATGCAGGCGCTCGACGCCGCCGGCGACCGCGCAGGCGCGCTGCAACAGGCACGCATCCATGCCGTGCTGCTCGAGCAGGAGTTCGGCGCCGGGCCGGATCCCGAGGTCGACGCGCTGGCCGAGCGGTTGCGTACGGCGCCGATCGTCAGCGCCCGGCTACCCGGCCCGTCGAGAGCGGATCACCATGGCGGAGCAGAGCATTCCATAAGGCATGATCCCCAGCTGGAAGCGATGGCGACACCGCTGGCGGCGCACGTCGGTGCCGCTCCCGTGTCCGGATCCGGGGATACGCCAACACCACCGGCGGCCCACGTCGGTGCCGCGCCCGCGTCCGCATCTGCGCCGGCGCCATCACCGGCGTCTGCGCGTCGCCCCCTCCGCAGGCGAGCCGTCGTCCTGACAGTCGCCGTTGCCGCAGCGATGGGGCTGGCGACCGTGGTCTGGGCAATCCTGCTTGTTCCCGACACGAACCCTCGCTCCAGTGCGGTCACGTCGGCCGCTGCGGTCAGCCCGAAGTCGATCGCAGTGCTCCCGTGCCTCAACCTGAGCGGAGATCCTGAGCAGGAGTACTTCAGCGATGGACTGACCGAGGAGCTGACCGGTGTCCTCGCCGGCATGCACTCTCTTCAGGTGGTGGCCCGTACCTCCGCATTCGCGTTCAAGGGTGTCGACCGCGACATCCGCGAGATCGGGAAGACACTCAACGTGGGCACCATCCTGGAGTGCAGCGTCCGTCGCGCAGGCGAGCGCGTGCGCGTGACCGCGCAGCTGATCAACGCCGTGGACGGGTTTCACCTGTGGACGGAGACCTACGAGCGCGAGGGGACGGACGTCTTCGCCATCCAGACCGATCTCGCGCTGCGGATTGCCCGTGCGCTGGAGGCCGAGCTGACACCGGTGGAGCGGGCCCGTGTGGCACGGCGGCCCACGGCGAGCCCGGAAGCTCACGCTCTGTATCAGAAGGGACGCTACTTCTGGAACCAGCGCACTGCCAGCGGCTACGCGCGCGCGATCGAGTACTACGAGCGGGCGATAGCAGCCGACCCGGACTATGCCGAGGCTTACGCCGGCCTGGCTACCGTTTACTCGATGCAGGGCATCTTCGACATCATTACACCGGAGGAGGCCACGGAGCGGACGAGAGTGAACGCCCTGAAAGCCCTCGAGCTCGACCCCGACATCGCCGAGGCGCACACCGTGCTCGGCGGCTACTATCAGGCTCACGTCTGGGATTCGGAGGCAGCCGAACGCGAGCACCTCCGCGCCCTCGAGCTGGACCCGAACTACTCTACCGCGCACTTCTGGTACGGCAACTTCCTCACATCAATGCATCGCTTCGAGGAGGCGATCGCGCACAAGACGATGGCGGTCGAGCTGGATCCGCTTTCCGCTCAGCTGAGCTGGGCCCTGGGCATCACATTCCTGGTGGCCGGGCGCACCGATGAGGCGCTCGTACACTTCCGCAATGCCGTGGAGCTGGATTCGCTGTACACCCCGGCCCATGCAGGCATCGGTGCCGTCTTCGAAGCCAGGGGTCAGCTCGAAGAGGCCGCCCGCGTCTATCAGCGATCGGACCGCGTCGGCCTCGCCCGCGCGCTCGGCCTCCTCGGCCGGAAAGACGAGGCCCGCGTAATTCTACAGGAGCTGCAGGCAGACGCTGCGCGGACCGGGGTCTACGCTCCCTGGGTCGCTACCGTGTTTCCCGCCGTCGACGACATCGATGGCGCGATCAACTGGCTCGAGCACTCCTACCGGCAGAGGCACCCGGCGCTACGGTTCATCGGGGGTCCCGGCTTCGACCTCCTCGAGCGTGATCCGCGCTTCCGCGATCTGCGACGCCGCATTGGCCTGCCGCCCTGAGCAGCAGACCCGCGCATCTGGCGCGCGCGCCCCTGCCTACCGCACCGCGCCCCTCAACGCTGCAGCGGGCGGCGGCGTGCGCGCCGATCGAGTTCCGCAGAAACGGGTGCTCCGCAGGGAGCACCCGTTTCGAGGACTGTCCGAGACTCGGGGCGGACGCCGCCGCCCGCTGCAGAACCTTCCCCTACCCTACCGCGTTGATCATCTCGAAGATCGGCAGGTACATGGCCACGATCATGCCGCCGACGATCACGCCGAGGAACACGATCATGATCGGCTCCATCGCCGCCAGCAGTGCCTCCACTGCGGCGTCGACCTCGTCATCGTAGAAGTCGGCGATCTTCGTGAGCATCTCGTCCAGGCCGCCCGTCTGCTCACCGACGTTGATCATGCTGACCACCATCGGCGGGAACACGCCGCTGCGCTTGAGCGGCTCGCTGATCGTCTCACCGCCCGCGATGCTCGTGCGCGACTCCATGATCGCGTCGTGCAGTACGCGGTTGCCGGATGTCTTCGCCGTGATCTCCAGGCCGTCGAGGATCGACACGCCGGACGCGACCAGTGTGCCGAGCGTACGCGTGAAGCGCGCGATGGCCGTCTTGCGCTGCAGGTTGCCGAACACTGGTGCGTTCAGCAGCGCCTTGTCCAGCACCAGCTCACCGCCCGGCGTCTTGTAATACTGCCGCAGGAAAATCGCGATCGCTGCGATCGTGATCACGAACACGTACCATCTCGCCTGTAACGTCTCCGACAGGAAGATGACGAACGCCGTCGGACCCGGCAGCTGGATGCCGGCGCTCTCGAACATCGTCTGGAACGTCGGGATGACGAAGATGAGGAGCACCGCGACCGCGCCGACCGCGACGGTCAGGATGACGCTCGGGTAGATCATCGCGCCCTTGATCTTCCGCTTGAGCGCGTCCGCCTTCTCGAGGAAGACGGCCAGGCGCAGCAGGATCGTGTCCAGGATACCGCCGGCCTCACCGGCCGCGACCATGTTCACGTACAGCGCCGGGAACGTCTTCTCGTGATTGCGCATCGCGTCCGCCAGCGTCTGGCCGGACTCGACGTCGTAGAGCACCTGCTCGATGACCTTCCGCAGCGACTTGTTCTCGCTCTGCTTCGCCAGGATGTCCAGGCTCTGCACCAGCGGCAGGCCGGAGTTGATCATCGTCGCGAACTGCCGCGTGAAGATGACGATGTCGCGCGTCGAGACACCGCCGCCCATGAGCTCGCCCAGATCGATCGAGCTCTTCTTCTCCTCGATCTTGA
>DATHUY010000062.1 GCA_035461765.1 Longimicrobiales bacterium | reverse complement strand
CGGTCGAATCTACTGCTTCGGCCCGACGTTCCGCGCGGAGAAGTCCAAGACGCGCCGCCACCTCACCGAGTTCTGGATGTGCGAGCCGGAAGTCGCCTGGAACGACTCCGAAGCCAACATGAAGCTCCAGGAGGACTTCGTCTCGTACCTCGTGGAACGCGCACTGGAGCGCTGCCGTGACGAGCTGGCCACCCTCGAGCGTGACACCGCAGCGCTCGAGCGCGTGAAGCCGCCGTTCCCGCGCCTCGACTATTCCGACGCCGTCCGCATCCTCCAGGAGAAGGGCCACGAGATCAAGTGGGGCGACGACCTTGGCGCACCCGACGAAACCGCGCTTGCGGAGGGCTTCGATCGCCCCGTCTTCATCGTGAACTATCCGAAGGAGGCGAAGGCGTTCTACATGAAGGAGAACCCCGACGATCCGCGGACCGTCCTGTGCGACGACCTGCTCGCGCCGGAAGGTTACGGCGAGATCATCGGCGGCAGCCAGCGCGAGGACGATCACGACCGCCTGCTGGCCCGCATCCGCGAGCAGGGACTGCCGGAGGAGAGCTACAAGTGGTATCTCGAGCTGCGGAAGTACGGTACCTTCCCGCACTCCGGGTTCGGGCTGGGGCTGGAGCGCACGGTCGCGTGGATCACAGGGCGGCCGCACATACGGGAGATGATTCCGTTCCCGAGGATGTTGAATCGGCTGTATCCCTGAACGAACACGGGAGCGGGAGCGGGATCGTTATCGGGCGAGGGATCGGGAACGGCGGGGAACAGAGGGCTTGCTCCTGCCTTTCCCCTCCCGCCCACGCTAACGATCCCGCTCCCGCTCCCGGTTTCCTTCAAGCTTCACTTCATCCCACAGCACGTCGAGCTCTTCCAGTGTCGCCACGCCCAGCTGGACGCCGCGCACGCGTGCCAGCTCCTCCAGTGCAGCGAACCGCGCTGAGAACTTCGCGTTCGCGCGCACCAGCGCTCGCATGCTGTGCACGCCGGACAAGCGCGCCAGGTTCACGACGGCGAACAGCAGGTCGCCGATCTCTTCCTCGACTTCGTCGGACCCCGGACGATCGAGGAGAGCGCTGACTTCCTCAACTTCCTCGTGCACCTTGGCGAGTGCGCCGCCGGCGTCCGGCCAGTCGAAGCCGACGGTCGCAACCCGTTCCTGGATCCGCTGCGCACGGGACAGCGGCTCCATGCCGCCGGCAATGCCGTGCAGCAGTGACTCTTCGCCGGCCAGCTGGCCGCGTTCCTCCGCTTTCAGGGTTTCCCAGTCCACGCGCGGCCCGTCGCCGTAGATGTGCGGGTGACGCCGCCGCATCTTCGACTCCAGCGTGACCACCACGTCATCGGCCGAGAAGGCCTCGCGCTCCTCGGCCAGTACGATCTGAAACGCCACATTGAGCAGGAGGTCACCGAGCTCGGACGTGAGCGCGGCCTCATCGCCCGCCGCGACGGCGTCGGCAGTCTCATGTGCCTCTTCCAGGAGGTAGGGCAGGAGCGAATGAGGTGTCTGCGCCGCGTCCCAGTCGCAGTTTGCCCTGAGGAAGCGGACCAGCTCGAGAGCGCGGTCGAGGCTCGGCGCTGAAACGGGGCCGTCGGAAGAGTCGGGGGGCACTTCGAAGTCCGGTTGCGAGGGTGTCACGGGGCGCCTATACTATCCGTTCTTTGTCCGAGATGTCAAACGACTTGCAGGCGCGGGCATGGGTCGAAGTGGACCTCGATGCCCTGCGCGACAATTACAGGGCGGTGCGGGGTGCGGTCGGTGATCGGCCGGCGATCATCGCGATGGTCAAGGCCGATGCATACGGCCTCGGCGCGGACCGGGTCGTACGCGCGCTCGAGCCGCTGGAGCCGTGGGGCTATGGAGTAGCCACGGCGGATGAGGGCGCTGCGCTCCGGGAATTCGGCGTGCGGCGCCCCATTGTCGTTTTCGGGCCTTTGCCACCGCAGGCGGTCGAGGCTGCCGCGCTGGCCGGTCTGAGCGCAACGATCTCGGACCTGCCGTCGCTGGAGCGCTGGTCGGCGGCCGCCACGGGCGGCCAGCTCGATTTCCACGTGGAGATCGACACCGGCATGGGCAGGGCCGGGTTCGACTGGCGCGACACGCCGCAGTGGTCGCGGGCCGTGCGGGAACTGACGAGCAGCGAACGTGTGCGCTGGACGGGCGTCATGACGCATTTCCATGGTGCCGACGGCGCCGATGCGAAGGCGTCTGCCGTGCAGTGGCAGCGATTCCAGGATGCGCTGGCGCAGCTGCCCGTGCCGCGCGATGAGCTGATGGTTCATGCGTCGAACAGCGCGGCAGCGTTGCGCTGGCGCGAGTATGCGGCGGATGCGGTGCGTCCGGGTATCTTCCTGTACGGCGGCCATCCTGCGCGCGGAGCAGGCGAGGCGGTGGCAGCGCCGAAGCCTGTCGCGGCGGTCCGCACGCGGCTGGTGCTGGTTCGCGATGTCGCCCCCGGCAGTACGGTGGGCTACGGCGCGACGCACGTGTCGAAGGGGTGGGAACGGTGGGGCACGCTGGCGATCGGATACGGTGACGGCCTGCCGCGCCGGCTCGGCAACCGGGGGTCGGCGATCGTACGCGGGCAGGTGGTCCCCTTCGTCGGACGGATCTCCATGGACATGACGGTGGTAGACATTACCGGCGTGCCCGAAGCGCGCGTCGGGGACATGGTGACGCTGATCGGCTCGGACGGTGATGCGTGCATCACGCTGGACGACGTGGCGGAGCAGGCGGAAACGATCAGCTACGAGATCCTGACGGGGCTGCGGCCGCGGCTGCCGCGGGTGGAGAAGGGCACGTGGAGCGAGAAGGGCTGATAGCCGCGGCGCGAGGTGCGCGTGATCGGGCGTACGCGCCGTACTCGCGCTTCCGCGTGGGGTGTGCGCTCGAGGGTGAGAGCGGCACGGTCTACACCGGCTGCAATGTGGAAAATGCGTCATACGGCCTGACGATCTGCGCGGAGCGGGTCGCGGTCGTGAAGGCGGTGGAGGCGGGAGAGCGTCGCTTCGTGCGCATGGCGCTGGCAACGGACGCGCCCGCGCCGGCAGCGCCATGTGGTGCCTGCCGCGAGGTGATGGCGGAGTTCGCACCATCCCTGAAAATCGAATCGGTCGCGCCGGATGGCACGTCGTGCGAATGGACGCTCGATGTGCTGCTGCCGGCGCGCTTTGAATTGCCTGAAGCGGAGGTATCGTCTTGAAGCGTTGGTCGTGGACATTGTGCGCGGTGCTGTTTGCCGGCGCGTGCACGCAGGACAGTCCGACGGAGGCGGGTTCCGGTCTGCTTCCGCCGGACGCGATCCGCACGTTCGAGTTCGTGCTCGGACCGGAACGCTATCTCCAGTGGGATACCGCGTTCGGTCTGTACAGCGCGACGGCCGACGCGGACTACACGCTGATCGCGAACGATTACGAGGGCGTGCTCAACAGCCGCGTGCTCCTGCGTTATCCGATACCGCGCACCATCACGGTTCTCGACACGCTCGGCGTGCTGCGGACGGACTCGATGCCGGTCTATTTCGCGGGTGATGTGCGAGTCCTCGTTGATACGCTGGCGAGCACAGATCCACCGGCCACACTCGAGCTGTACCGCCCCACCGAGGACTGGGACCGCCTGACGGCCACCTGGCAGTTCCGCGTGGATTCCGCCGGTGCGCAGCTGCCGTGGGCGCAACCGGGCGGCTCGCCGGGTACGTTGATCGGCAGCACCACGTGGGCGCAGGGCGACACGGTCCTGATTCCCGTGGACTCCGCAACGATCGCGGCGTGGGCGGATACCGCCATGGCGGTTCGCGGTGCAGTTCTGGGGACCAGCACACCGGGGACGCGCATTCGCAGTGTCCTGCCGACATTGCGCCTCCGGGCGCGGAGCACGATCAACCCGGACACGGTCGTCGAGTTTACGCTCGCGCCGGGGCGCACGTTCATTTACGAACCGCAGCAACCGGATTCCGTCGGGACGCCGCGCGTGGGCGGCACGCCGGCCTGGCGCACGGTGATGCGTCTGCGCGAGCGACTCGACACGGTTACGGTTGCGTGCCCGGGTGTCCCGAACTGCACGCTCCGGCTGGGCGACGTGTCCATCAACTATGGTGCGCTGCTGCTGCAGCCCGTGCCTTCACCGGCCGGTTTTGCACCCGAGCTGCCGCTGAATCTCACGCTTCATGCCGTCCTGCCGTCGCCACTGCTGCCGCTGACGCGTTCCCCGGTGACGGGTGCCCTGGGCGGGATCGAGGCCTCAGTCCCGGTATCGAGCTTCATGGCGCCCGGCGCGCCAGTCGTCGAGCTGGCGGCTACGGAGTTCATGCGGCTGCTGTTTACACCGGGGGAGGACGACGATTTCACGCCTGAATACGTCGCACTGCTGCCGGCCGGATCCACGCGCACGTTCGGCTTCGGCACGTTTGCCGAGATGCCGAGCCTCAGGATCATCGTAACCATTTCGCGGGAGCTGCAGCTGCCATGATGGGCACACGTCCGCTCTTCACGTTCGCCCTGCTCCTGGTGTGCAGCACGCTGCCCGCGTCCGGGCAGAGTCTTTTCGCCACGCGCGGTCTCGGTGTGCCCGTGTCGCCCGTCGATGCGCGTGCCGCAGCCCTGGGTGGCATGGGAGTCGGCTTGCTCGGCTTCCATACATCGATGGTCAACCCGGCCGAGCTCGCGGGCCTGTCGCGCCGCGGGGTCTCGGCCGCGCTTCAGCCCGTGAGCACGTCGGTCGATGTGGACGGCGTGGAGGATGGCACGTCGGGTACGCGCTTTCCCCTGGTGAGCATACTGTATCCGGTGTCGCCGCGGCTGGTGCTTTCGCTCGGCTATGGCGGCTATCTGGACCAGACGTGGGGCGTGCTCTCACAATCGGACCAGGTGATCGGTGGCGAAACGGTCGCCGTCAACGATCTGCTGCGCTCGACCGGCGGCATTGCGCAGATGCGGCTCAGCGCCGCGTACTCGCTCACGCCTACGTTCGCCATTGGCGCGGCCGCGGGTCTGCTCGCCGGCAATGTCGATCGACTGGCGGCCCGCACGTTCGCGGATTCCACCAACGACATCCGGTTTTTCGAGGAGCGCAGGCGCTGGCGCTATTCGGCGCCGATCGGTGCTCTCGGATTCCGCTGGGATGCCGCGAGCGGCATACGCGTGGGCGCGAGTCTGATGGCGGGCGCCGATCTCGAGGCGCGCAGTGACGACGAGGGTGCGGAGGATCGCGAATACGGCGCGCCGCTGGATCTGAATGCCGGCGCCAGTATCCGGCTCTCGCCGCTGCTCATGGCGACAGTCGGCGGCGGCTGGAGCCGCGTACCTTCGACGGAGGGCAGCACGGTCAGCAGTGAGAGCCTGCGCGTCGGCGGCGGCGTCGAGTACCAGGGACTGCGGTCCGGTCTGCGTGCCTACCCGATCCGCCTCGGCGCCCGCTGGTCCCAGCTGCCCTATCACCTGGATGGTGAGTCGCAGCCCACCGAGCTCGGCCTGTCCGGCGGGGCGGGATTCCTGCTCGGCGATCCCATGGATCCCGCGGCGGTCGCCGACATCTCCATCGAGCGGGCCACGCGCAGCGGCCTGTCGGGCGGTGCCGTGACCGACGGTGTGGACGAGCAGCTCTGGCGCTTCACATTCTCGCTCTCGCTCTTCGCCCGCTGATCTCACAGTGCGCTCGGGGGTAGACACCCGGCGCACGTCCCTCAGTGCAGCCGCCGGACTCGCCTGACCCGATCGCGTGTCCGGCCCGACTGGACATGGAACCGCCCCGATCTATGACACAGATTGAACGCGTCAGAAAAAAGGCCTACGTCGAGACATACGGCTGCCAGATGAATGTCAGCGATGGCGAGCTCATGCAGGGCATCCTCGCCGCCGGCGGCTATGACATCGTGATGAAGCCCGAGGACGCGGACGTCGTGCTGGTCAACACGTGCGCCATCCGCGACCACGCCGAACAGCGCGTGATCGGCCGTGTGGGCGAGCTCTACCGCCTCAAGACGGCGCGTCCCGACATGGTGATCGGCGTGACGGGATGCATGGCGCAGCGGCTCGGTGAGCGCCTGCTCGAGCGAGCGGCGTACGTGGACCTCGTCATGGGACCGGACGGCTACCGCGGCCTGCCGGAAACGCTCGGACGTCTGCGCGCGGATCATCCCGGTGCTACGCCGGGCGCTGTCGAAGCCGGCGCCGGATCGGACGCCGCCAGGGCGGTTTCGCCACGAATGTCCGGCGCCTCGGTTTCGCCGGTTTCGCCGGGGGCGTCGGTTTCTCCGGCCGGGGCGTCGGGCGAGCCGATTGCGCCGGGCGCGTCGGCACGGGCGCATGATGGAACGTCTCGGCGACAGCTTCCCGTAGTGAGCGCTGATGTCGCGGCGGCAGCGCGTGAGGATGAGCGCATCGCGGTCCTCGATTTCCGCGAGGACGAGAATTACGAGGGCCTCGAGATGCGCCGCGCGTCGGACATCACGGCGTGGGTGCCGGTTCAGCGCGGCTGCAACTACAGATGTACGTACTGCATCGTGCCCTACGTGCGCGGTGCCGAGAAGAATCGTGCTGCCGAGCGGATCATTGACGAGGTGCGGGGTCTCGCCGACCGCGGCATCACCGAAGTGACGTTGCTCGGACAGACGGTCAATTCCTGGGAGCACGGTGACTGGCGTTTCCCGCAGCTCCTGCGCGCGGTGGCGCGTGTCGATGGCATCCGCCGCGTTCGGTTCACATCGCCGCACCCGAACGACTTCACGGCGGATCTCGTCGAGGTGATGGCGAGCGAGCCGAACGTGTGCCGACAGCTGCATCTGCCCGTGCAGTCGGGGCACAACCGCACGCTGAAGCGCATGCTCCGCCGCTACACGGTCGAGGAGTACCTCGAGCGCGTGGCGATGGTTCGTTCCGCCGTCCCCGGCATCGCGCTTTCGACCGACATCATCGTCGCGTTCCCGGGCGAGACGGACGAGGAGTACGAAGCCACGCTGGACCTGGTGCGTGAGGTTCGATACGACGATGCGTTCCTCTACAAGTACTCGCCGCGCGAAGGCACGCCGGCCACGCGACTGCCCGAGGGTCAGTTCGTGGCCGCGGATATCGCGCAGGAGCGGCTGGCGCGGCTCATCGATCTGCATCGTGAGATCCAGGCGGAGATCAACGCCGGCGAGGTGGGCGGCACGGTGGAGGTGCTGGTCGAACGCGCTGCGCGTTCGGACGGCGACATGCTCGGCCGTACGGGTAGTTACAAGGTCGTCGCGTTCCCCGGCGATGAATCGCTCATCGGGCGCTACCTGCATGTGCGTCTCACCGGCACGACCGGCGCCACGTTCCGTGGCGTCGCCATCGACGGACCGGACGGCGTCGCGGATGCAGCCGGTCGCGCGGGAGTTGAGCGCGGGATCACGCGCGTGGCCTGAACGGCGCACATGGTGCCCGAGGTTTGTCTGGCCCGAACGGCGCTCGCGCCGGACCAGGTCGGCGGGGCCTGAGCGGCGACGATACTACGACGATACCGGCCACGTCCCATCACGGGACGTGGCCGGATTGTTTTTCGGGGCATGACGCTGCTCCTGTCGGTCACGCTTGCGTTCGCCGCCGGTCTGCTCGGAGGCCTGCGCCAGCCGCTGCCTCTGGTTCTGCTGGCCCTGGCGTGTGCGGGAGGCGCATTCCTGCTGACATTGCGCCGGCGGCGCGCTGCCGTCGTCCTCTTCATCGTGGCGGGCGCGGTCGCCGGCAGCGTGCGCGCCAGCGGTGCCGCGCGTGACTGCCGCGAGCGCCTGCAGGATGGAACGAGCGTCCATCTGGTAGCGGTGGCGCTCGTGGTCCCCACTGACGGTGTCACGCTGCCTGTCCGTGCGCGGCAGCTGGCATCGGAAGACGTGAGCTGTGCGAATGTGGTCGTGCGCACACGTGTAGCTGCCCGACACCGCGCCGTGCTCGATTCTGCCGTCCAGCGTGGCGCCCCGCTCGTCGTGACAGGTCGCTGGATGGCGTACGCGCCGCGTAACGGCTGGCCGCGCAGGCCGGAATACGCGGGTGGCCTGCTGGTGGACCGGATCGCGATCGCGCACATCGCACCCGGCCGCGGTGATTCCGTCAGCCACGCGGGGGCAGATGCGTTGACGCGGTTCCGCACGTCGCAGCAGAAGCGGCTGCGCACGCTGCTGCCGGACAGCTGGGGACTCGCAGAGGCACTGCTGCTCGCGCAGAAGGCCGGTCTGTCGACCGAGACGCGCTCCCGCTGGGTTGCCGCCGGCCTGGTGCACCTGCTGGCGATCTCGGGCATGCACGTCGGCCTCATCGCCGCCGGCGTAGTATTGCTGGCCGGTCTGTGCGGGGTCCCGCCCCGCAACGCACGTCGCCTCGCGCTCCTCGTGACGCTGGCGTATGTGCTGTTCCTCGGCGCGCCCAGTGCGGCTCTCAGGGCCCTGCTCCAGGCGTCCCTGCTGCTCGCTGCCGTCGAGCTGCAGCGACCGGCGGAGCCGTTCACCGCACTCGCGGCCGCCGGCCTGGTCATCCTGCTGCTGGAGCCGCTCGCCATCCTCGACCCGGGGTTCCAGCTGAGCTTTGCCGGCATGGCGGGTCTGATCGGATGGCGGCGGCCGATCGCCGCGGCACTGCCCGCGCAGCTGCATCCGCATCTGCGCGACGGGCTGGCCGCGGGCGTGGCTGCGAGCGCACTCACGACGCCCATCGCGGCGCTTCACTTCGGCACCGCATCGTGGATCGGCATCCCCGCATCCATCGTCGCCGTGCCCGTGCTGGCGTGCGCGGTGGCGCTGCTGCTCGCCGCACTCCTCATCGCGGCCGTGACGGGCGCCACCGCCGGACTGCATGCGTCAGCCGCCGATGGCGTGCTCCGGCTCCTCGATCGCATTGCGGAGGCCGCGGCCGCCGTGCCGGGCGGGCATGGATACCTGGCCGCCAGCACGGTGATGTACGCACTGATCGCCATTGCCGCCGCTGTCATCGTGCACGGAATGGTCCGCGGCCGGGACGATGTGCCGCCGCCGAGTCATGCAGGCGACGCCGCCCATGAGGCTTTCGCTCGTCGCCATGTGCGCAGACGACTGCGTGCAGCTATCGCCGTCACGGCGGCACTCGCGCTGCTGGCCTGGGCGCCGTTGCTCCTGCGGCCGCACGACGGACACCTGGAGATCCACGCGATCGACGTAGGGCAGGGCGACGCCTTCGCGATCCGTACACCCGCAGGGCGCTGGCTGCTCGTGGACACCGGGCCGCGCACCGCGCGCGGCGACGCCGGACGTGACCGTGTAGTACCCTACCTGCTCGCCCGGGGCGCCCGGCGCCTGGACGCACTCATCCTCACGCATCCCGATGCGGACCACATCGGTGGAGCCGAGGCCGTGCTCGACGCGTTCGAAACGGGACTGGTCATCGATCCGGGGCTGCCTGCCGGCAAGGATATCTTCATCGATCTGCTCGCCTCGGCGCGCCGTGATGACCAGCGCTGGGTGGCCGCGCGCGAAGGGATCTCGTTCGACATCGACGGCGTCCGCATCGCACTGCTCTTTCCGTTCACCGCCGTCGACGCGGCAGCGGACGCGAACGACAACAGTGTCGTCTTCCAGATCACGTTCGGCGCGTTTGCCGCGCTCTTTCTCGGCGATGCTCCCGTGGCCGTCGAGGAGCAGCTGGTCGCGCGCCATGGCGCGGCGCTGGCCTCCGCCGTGCTCAAGGTCGGGCACCACGGCAGCAGGACGTCGACGGGCGTCGCGCTGCTCGAGGCCGCGAACCCTGCCGTTGCCCTCGTGTCCGCCGGCCGCCGGAACCGATACGGCCATCCGAATCCCGCTGTGTTGCAGCGCCTCGAGACCTACAGGGTGCGCGTTTTGCGCACGGATGAGAGCGGCAACTTCATGGTGCGCGCCGCGCGCAGCGGCAGAATCGACGTGCTTGCCCGTTGAATGCGGGTCCGACACGTCAATCCGCCGCTTTGCCGGCGGGCGTGGAGGGCGGGATGCTCGGACGTCTGTTCGGACGGAAGGTCACACGTGTGGCAGACACGCCGCAGGACGTCGTCATCAGAGCGGGTCGCCTGGTGCCGGCCATCGGCGGCCGCCTGTCGGGCATGGCCCGTCCGGCCGCGGCCGTTACTCTCGGTCGGACCATTATCGTCCATCCCGACGTGCACCTGTCGGACCGGCTGCTGCGCCACGAGCTGGCCCATGTTCGCCAATGGCAGCGCGCACCCCTTACATTCCCGGTGCGTTACGTCTGGCAGCACCTGAAACACGGCTACCGCGACAACCCCTACGAGGTCGAGGCGCGGGCCGCAGAAAAAGAATCCTGATCCCTACCGGGAGGCAGCATGGGTCAGCCGATCGTCACGATTTCGCGTCACATCCTCGACATGGAGCGCCAGTTCCCCGAGGCGACGGGAGCGTTCAGCACGATACTGCAGGACATCGCATTCGCGGCCAAGATGATCTCCCGCGAAGTCAACATGGCCGGCCTCGTCGACATCCTCGGCGGCACGGACGCGCGCAACATCCACGGCGAAGAAGTCCAGAAGCTGGACGTGTGGGCGCACGACGTGATCTTCAAGGCGCTCGACCACTGCGGTCATCTGGCGTGCATGGCATCCGAGGAATCCGAGGAGTTCCTGCCGATCCCGGACAAGTTCAAGGCCGGCAAGTACGTCCTCCTCTATGATCCGCTCGACGGCTCCTCGAACATCGAGGCGAACGTGTCGATCGGCACGATCTTCTCACTCCATCGCAAGATCACGGAGGGGGAGCGCGGCACCGAGCAGGACTGCATCCAGCCGGGCCGCGACCAGGTGGCCGCCGGTTACATCGTGTACGGCTCGTCCACCATGCTGGTATACTCGACCGGTCACGGCGTGCACGGCTTCACGCTGGACCCGCTCATCGGTGAGTTCCTGCTCAGTCATCCGGACATGAAGATCCCTTCGCCCGGCAAGCGCATCTACAGTGTGAACGAGGGCTACTACGCGAACTGGTCCGACGGACAGCGCGCGTTCGTGGACCACCTGAAGAATGCCGATGGATCGAACCCGAAGCCGTTCAGCTCGCGCTACATCGGCTCACTCGTCGCCGACTTCCACCGCACGCTGCTCTATGGCGGCATCTTCATGTATCCGGCCGACCGCAACAGCCCGAACGGCAAGCTGCGTCTCCTCTACGAGGCGGCGCCGCTCGCGTATCTGGCAGAGCAGGCAGGCGGCCGCGGCTCCACCGGAGAGCAGGACATTGCCGACGTGAACCCGACGGCTCTCCATGAGCGCGTTCCGCTTTATCTGGGTACGAAGGAGTACGTGGATCTGGCGGAGCAGTACCTGAAGCAGGACTCGCTGGCAGTGGTGCGCTGACACGATCAGCTCCGGCGCAATACGACGTCCGAGATGACCAGAGCCCGGGAGCGGAGATCCGCTCCCGGGCTCTTTCATGCCGTGCGTGGAAGGCGTGGATCTAGAAGACGTACCTCACGCCCAGCTGCATCCGCCAGCGTGAGCTGCCGGTGAACGTGGTGAACGGGTTCGCATTGTTATCATCATCGAGCCGGACGAAGTCCGTCGGCTCGAAGATGCCCCGGTTGTTGACCGCATCCCAGCCGCGCAGCTCGAGCAGGTCCGCCGTCGCGTTCGGCATCCCGCGGATGACGCCCCAGTCCTGGTTGACCAGGTTGAGCACGTTGATGACATCGAGCGACACTTCCGCACGCTGCGAGTTGATGGTCGGCACGCGGAACGTGAAGCGCGTGTCGAGCCGGTTCTGCCACGGCTCCTTGCACGCGTTCCGCTCGATGATGCGGCCGCGATTCTCGTCCAGGCACTCCTCGGTCGAGATGAACTGATCGAGCTCGGCCCAGTCCAGCGGATCGGTCAGCGTGATGTCCGCCGCATTCATCGGCACGTAGATCAGGTCATTGAAGCGGTTGCTGGCGTAGCTCGCCTCGAAGCCGTCCGCATTCACATCGCCATCATAGACGTAGGAGTAGCCGTCACCCGACGCGCCGACGTAGAACGCCGACACGGTCATCCACGGCATGACGTCGTAGGTGCTGCTGAGCACGATCTTGTGCGTCGTCTCGTAGTCGGATGTGGACAGGATCGGCGAGTTCGGGCTGCCGGTCACCGGGTTGAAGCCGATGTTGGACGTCGCGATGCTCGATGTGAGTCCCGACACGTCCTGCGCATCCATGTACGTGTAGGACGCATTCATGTCGAACCCGGCGCTGAAGCGCTTCTGCGCCTGGGTCGTGATGCTCCAGGAACGGTCCTGATCGCTGTTCGTCAGCTCGACCACGGCGGCGAGCTCATTCGAGATGCGGTTCGGCGATGCCACATTGGTGTTCGAGCCGGAGATCGGCCCGATCGTGTGCGTGCCGAACACCGGCCGTCCTCCCTGCGTCGTCGACACGGGGTTCTCGAAGTCGACGTTCAGCTCGCGCAGGAAGATCTGGTTCAGTGCGCGCGTGTACATGAAGTCGACCGTCGCCACGACGCCGTACGGCAGCGTGTGATCGATGCCGATGTTCGTCCGGAAGTTCTGCGGATACTTGAAGTCCGGATCGATCAGGTTGATGACGGGGCGCGCGGGCGGGGCCGGGCTGCCGCCGGCACCAACGCACGCCGTCGGCTGGCCGTTCGGGTCCACCGTGAACGTCGGGAGGGTCGCACCCGAGCAGCTGATCTGGACGGTCGCCAGTCCGGTGTTGCCGTACAGGTTCGAGATCCAGACGTAAGGCTGACGGCCGGAGAACACGCCGGCGCCACCACGCAGCTGCGTGGTCTGGTCTCCCCTGACGTCCCAGTTGAAGCCGAGGCGCGGCGAGAACAGGCCGTTGCCACTGGCGATCTCATCGGTCCGACGGTCGATCTCCGTCTGCACGAGCGGGTTGTTGAGCGGGTCATCGCCCATGGTGAGCGGCACGTCGTAACGCAGGCCGGCCGTAAGAACGAGATTCTCGACGCCGGACCACTCCGTCTGGGCGTACAGCGATGCATTCAGTACGGAGTTGCGAGCGTTCGGATCCTCCACGCCGGCGACCGGCACGGAGCGTCGGTAGAAGTTCGGCGTTCCAGCCTCGAGATCGGCGAGGGAGCTGAACGACCACTCACCGGTTTTCCCGGCCTGGAACAGGTTACGGAATTTGAAGTACTGCGCCTGTGCACCGAACGTGATGCGGTGGTTGCCGCGTGTGAAGCTCAGGTTGTTCGTGAGCTCGAGCGCATCCTGGTCCAGCTCGTTACCCTGCGAGAAGTACTCGGCTCCCGCGATGAGGCGCTTCGTGCCGGTGCCGGCCTGGTTCGGCACGTTCACCTGGACGACGGGGAACGTCTGGTTGGGCGTGCGCCGGTCGCGGATCCGCGTGTAGCCGGCCGTGAACTCGTTGAACAGTCCGCCGAACGTGGAGTTGAGCTGAAGCACCGACGAGTTCGTCGTGGACTCGAAGAAGTACCAGTTCGAATCGAAGGAGTAGTTCGAACCCGTGGAGCGGTTCACGACCACGTCATCCTCGGCCCGCACATAGTTGTGGCGGAGCGTGAGGTGGTGGTTGGCGCTGAGCTGCGCGTCGATGCGGCCGAACAGGTTGTTGTTCGGGCTGTTGTCCTCGCGTGCGCCGAAGCTGCCGGCCGTCGCGCCATAACCTGCGAGCAGGTCGGCGAACCGCTGTGCATCCGCCGGATCGACACCAGTGACGGTCGGAGCCTCACGCCCGACGGCGATGTTGCCGCCGGGACGCTCGTCCTTCTCGAACTCGGCCGAGAGGAAGAAGTGCGCGCGGTCGCGGATGATCGGACCGCCCAGCGACGCACCCAGGATGCGGTTCGTGAACTCCTCATCGAACGTGAACGTGTCGCCGCCAACTTCGAGCTCGTCCCGGGCGAAGTCCTGGTTGTTGTAGTAGGCGTACACGGAGCCGGCGAGGTCGTTGGTTCCGCTCTTGGTCACGGCGTTGATGAGACCGCCGGAGAAACCGCTCTGCCGGATGTCGAACGGGGCGGCGAGGATCTGGTACTCCTGGACCGCCTCGAGCGAGATCGAGCGCGCGCCGGCCTGACCGCCCGGCTGGCCGGTCGAGCCGAGACCGAACAGGTCCTGCGTCGTCGCGCCGTCGATCTGGATATTGTTGAAGCGGTTGTTCTGGGCGCCGACCGAGGTCGCGCTGCCGCCTGCGCCGACGAGCGGGGAGAGCTGAATGAAGTCCGTGAAGTTACGCGAGATCGTGGGCAGGTTGTCGATCTGCCGCTCCGTGACGAGCTGCTCTGCGCCGGTGCGGCCGGGGTTGATGATCTGGCCCTGTGCGCGATCCGCGAGGACATCGATGCCGCGCAGAGCGACGGCCTGAACGCGGAGGACGAAGTCCACGGCCAGGTTCTGGCCGAGCGTCAGCCGCAGGTTCTCCTGTTCCGACGCCGCGAAGCCGATCGCGCTGGCGGCTACGGTGTACGGCCCGCCCACCGGGAGGCCGGGCACGAGGTAGCGGCCCTGGTCGTTGCTGATCGAGTTGCGGACCACGCCCGTCGACAGGTTCGTGACCGTGATTTGAATATTCGGGAGGGGTTGGCCCTCGGTATCAGTGATGCGTCCACTGATCACGGCGGTCGTGGTACCCTGCGCGTAAGCCTCCGACGCGGGCAGCAGCCCGGCGGCGGCGACGAGCATCGTCAGCAGGGACCATCTAAATCGTGTCACCGTTTTACTCCTGTTGGGTTGGTGTCGGGAGAATCGTCATGGGTCCGGAAAAACCTGTCTGACGCCGCGGCCTGTGCACAAGGAGCGGGGTGTAACGTCCCGGTCACGTGCGCGCGATGGTGCCGCGGCGGGTGAATGACAGCTGTGTGGATTGTGCCGGCAGGCCGGGATCGGTTTCGGGAGGCCCGATCCGGCGGAGACGGTCGTCGCCGCGAGTGATCGGACCAGCTGGGGCACGTCTTCATGCCGGGGCCTGCGCATGGGGGCTGAGTGCTTCCTGGTCGCGGCCGATGATAAACCGCGGGCGGGGCATGGTCAAGGGAAAAGGGACCCGCCGACGGGGGGCCGCCGGCGGAACTTCTCAGGAGGCCTCGGGAGCCGGCGCCGGGGCCGCGGCTGCGTCGATTTCGGCGCTGACCGCGGCCACCAGAGCCGCCTTGTCCCGGTACGGCAGAAACGCGCTCTCGAAGCCCATGACGGCCAGCTCGCAGAGCTGGTCCCACGTGAAGCCGAGGGCCTCGTGGGCACGCAGGAACTCGTCGGTCATGGTGGTCGCACTCATGAGCCGATTGTCCGTGTTCAGCGTGACGACCAGGCCCTGATCGTAGAAGATCCGCAGGGGATGATCTTCCAGTGACGGCGCTGCGCGCGTCTGAATGTTCGACGTCAGGCAGACCTCGATCGGGATCCGGAAGTCATTGACGAAAGCGAGGAGGTCCGGGTCCTCCCAGAGCCGTGTGCCATGCCCGATGCGGCGCGCATTGCAGTTGTGGATGGCCTGGTGGATCGACGCCGGGCCGAACGCCTCGCCTGCGTGGATCGTAATGGCCATGTTCGCGTCCGCGGCGATCTGGAACGCAGGCTGGTGGTCGATCGGCGGATGTCCGCGTTCGGCGCCCGCCAGATCGAATGCGACGACGCCGCGGTCCCGGAAATCCACCGCGAGCTCCGCCATCTCGATCGATGTCTGGACCGGCAGGTTGCGCAGCCCGCAGACGATCAGCGCTGTTGTGATCTCGTGATCAGCTTCCGCCCGACGCAGGCCGCGCAGGGCGGCCTCGACGACATCCGCGTGCGACAGACCGCCGCGCGTGTTGAGCGCCGGACAGAAGCGGATCTCCGTGTATCGGATGTTCTCCAGCGCGCAATCCTCCGCGAGCTCGTACGCGATCCGCTCGATGGCACCCGCCGTCTGCATCAGGGCAAGCGTGATGTCGAAGCGGGCGAGGTAATCGACGAGGTCGCGGCCTTCGCGCACGTGCATGTATTCGCCGAGCGCGTCTGCGTCGCTGGCGGGCAGTGCGATGTCTGCCGCGTCGGCCAGCTCGAGCATCGTCTGCGGGCGCAGTGACCCGTCCAGATGCACGTGGAGGTCGGTCTTCGGCAGACGGTGCAGCATGTCCCGCGTGACGCGCGTCATATCGTTCATCGTATCCATCTTCAGGAAGCTGTTGTGACGGCCCGGATGCGCTGGTCCCGTGGCGCGCGGAGCGGTTGCGGTTGGCTTTTTACATACTCGATGAGGGCGTCGAGATCGACGATGCCGGTGGCCCTGGTGTCCAGCGCCTGACCGAGGGCTGTGAACCCGTCGCCCGTGCCGCTGGCGAGGAAGTCGTTCACCGTGACGCTGTAGACGACATCCGGCTCGACACGCTCTCCCGTGCTCAGAGTCATGGATACGACGCGGTCGCCGGCCGGTCGGCGCGGATCGAACTGAACCTGGAGCCCGCTCACGTGAGCGCCCGGGCTCGTGCCGCCAACGGCGTGCTCCATCGCCTCCCGCAGCCGTGCACCGGTCAGCCTGAGAACCATGAGACGGTTGCCGAATGGCTGGATGCGGTACAGGTCGCCCCAGGTGACCGGGCCGCCGGGCATCGGGGCACGCACCCCGCCGGCATTCATGATGGCCACCTGCGTGCCCGTGATCGTCCGCTGTGCATCGGCGATGAGCCGTCCCATTGGATTCTCGCCGGCACCGCGCGGGATCTCCTCCGCCGCATGTGCGACGACCTGCAGCAGCTGAGGACCGACCTCCGTCTCCGCACGCGTCACGATCGCGGCCACCGTGCTGTCTGCTGCCACCTTCTCCGTCCACGGCACCGGGGTGCCGCGGATCCATACGTCGACGCTGTCCGCGCTGATACGCTCGAGATCCACGACGCCATAGCTGCGTGCCCAGGATCCCGTCTCGATGATGGTCACTCCGTTCGCGCGCGTGCGCACCACGTCGTGCGTATGACCGGCGACGACCAGGTCCGGCTTTTCAGTGGCGCGCTCCAGCCAGTCGATCATCTCCCCCTGGCAGGCGTGTACGGCCGCCTCACAGTATGCGCCCGCGTGCGCTACGACGATCACGAAATCCACAGCCTGGGCCCTGAGTGCCGGAACCACACGATCCAGCGTTTGCGCGCCGTCGGCGAACTCCAGGCCGCGCACGTACTCCGCCATGGTTGCTGTCGGCGTCTCTTCCGTGATCAGACCGACAATGCCGATCCGCACTCCGTCACGCTCCAGGATCGTCGTGCCGCGTATCCAGGACGGCGTCGTGTCACTGCCTGCGACTACGATGTTTGCGGCGAGCCAGGGGAACTGTGCCTGCGCCATGCGCTCGCGCAGCACTGCCGGCCCCCAGTCGAACTCATGGTTGCCGATCGCGGCCGCGTCATAGCCCGCCGCATTGTAGTACTCCACCGTACTGCGCCCGCGGGTGAGATTCGACACGGGCGTGCCCTGCATGACGTCGCCGCCATCGAGCAGCAGGACGGGCGCGCCTGCAAAACCCGCCCGCTCCAGGTCGAAGTACGTCGCAAGAGCGGCCGCGCCGCCGACCGGCGGCCCGCCGGAGCTGCGTGTCGGCGCGAGATTGCCGTGGAAATCGTTCGTGGCCAGCACGCGCAGCCGCTTGCGCGCTGTTGCCGCATCGGCTCCGGAGGGCTGCATACTTCCGCGCGCTTCGCGGGACGTCTGCTCGGCGAGTGCCGCTTCAGCCGCCGCCGCCGGCACGATCCGCCAGGTGTCGACGAAATAGTCCTCCGGGCGAATCGTACCGCGCCGGCGCACCTCGGCAATCAGCAGCTCGCGGATGTCCTCCTGCCGGTCATATACGACTTCCGCGCCGGCGATCATGTCGTACCCGCCGCCGCCCGACTGACGGTAGTTGTTGAGGGCGAGTGTGAAGGAATGGTCATCGCGCACGGGCGCGCCATCGCGCGTGAGCGAGGTCACGCGCTCCCCGACGGGACGCGACAGGTCGAGTGTGTAATCGACGCCGGCGACGATGTCGAAGTTGTAACCCGGTACATCGAAGTTCGTCACGGTGCCGCCGTCCGCCGGATACCCGCGGTAGTATTCCGCCGCCTTCTCGATGTATGCCCGCAGCTGCGCACCTGAGATGCGGATGGCCTTCAGAGTGTTGTCGTACGGATACAGTGCCGCTACGTCCGCGACGCTGATGTCGCCGGCCGGCAGCGCAGCATCGATCTGGAACGCCGCCGTGGACGAGAGGTCTGCGCCCGCCGCCCGGCGCTGTACCTCATTCACGAAATCGATGATCGGCGTGTCGCGAACACGTGCTTCGCGGGCCCCCATCCGCTCCGACGCCGCTCCGATCCGCGCGTTGACGTGCGCTACGGTGCGCTCGTGTTCCCAGCGCAGGGAGTCGATGAACGCACGGTCCACGACGCCGGGCTTCGGCCTGACGATCGCACCACGCTTCTGCTCGACGCTCCAGTCTCCCGACGCGTTCCTCCGTGCCAGGAGCGTCGCGACGGCCAGGCTGCTCGCCCAGTTCTTCGCCTGTGTCAGCATGACGCCGTTGATGACCGTGTCCGCGAGCTCACGGTGCGTGTGGCCGAGGAAGATCACGTCGATTTCAGGCACCTGCCGCGCCAGCTCTGCCGCCGCGTTCTCCGGCGGCAGCCCCGTCGTCACGGTATCGTAGCTGGTCCCCTCCAGGCCACCGTGCGACAGCACCACGACGATGTCGGCACCGCGTGCACGCATCTCGGTCACGGCGCTCCGGACGGAGCCCACTATCTCGCGAAAGTCCAGGATGCCGCTGACGTTGTCGCGGTCCCACACGTGGACGCCCGGTGGGGTGTTGCCCGTGACGCCGACGTGCAGCGTATCGCCGGCGGGTGTCGCGACAGGCAGCAGGACGTACGGTGTGAACGCGTGCTGCCGTGTACCCGCACGGAAAGTGTTCGCGGACACGAACGGGAATTCCGCCAGGTCCAGCGCACGGCGCAGATGCTCGAGGCCGTAGTTGTACTCGTGGTTCCCGATCGCGGCCGCGTCGTAGTCGAGCAGGTTCATCGCCCGGATGATCGGGTTCGGCTGATCGCCGTGGATGCGGGCGTAGACCATGCCGAGAGGGTTGCCCTGCAGCAGGTCTCCGGAGTCGAACAGCATGGTACGGCCTGCGTGGACGGCCCGGACACTGTCGATAAGCGGTTTGAGCAGGGCGAGCCCGTGGTCGGTCTCGCGGCCGGTATAGTAGTCGTGGTTCACCAGGCGGCCATGCACGTCGGTCGTGCCCATGAGCACGAGGGTCATGGTGTCGCCGGTGGGGAAGGGAGCGTCCGCAGGGGGAGCAGCAGCGGGCGTCCTGGCGGCGCAGGCAGGGAGCGCAAACAGCGCAGATATGAGTACGAGCGGCCGGAATCCGGCCGCTCGTCTGATCAGTCGAAACATGCTTCGGGGTTCCATGGAAAAAAACTAGGCGGGCGCGGTAACGCTGGCAATCCCGCGCGACGTTCCGGCCCCGGACCCGGCTTCACTTTGCGTTTATGTCGCGATCAGCCATGACAATTACCCGTTCATTGGCTGGAACTGGCCGTATCCGCGTCCGTCTCACTCACCTGCAGGCCATTTCCATGGCCAAACGGGGCGTTTCCTCCAAAGTGAAGCCGGGTCCGGGGGGTTAGGGCGACGCGGACGCGGCCTGTCCCGTCCGGACGAGCGTCGATTCCGCATCGCGGGACTCCGCCTGGTGCACCCGTTTCTCCGCCACCTTGCGCGTGCTGCCGCCGTTCATGAGCGACGCCTGCGCCGACGCCAGCCGGGCGATGGGAACGCGGAACGGCGAGCAGGACACGTAATCGAGGCCGGTCTCGTGGAAGAACTCGATGGAACGCGGCTCACCGCCGTGCTCGCCGCAGATGCCCACCTTCAGATCCGAGCGCCGGCGCCGGCCTTCCCAGGTGGCCATCTGCACCAGCTGGCCAACACCTTCGCGGTCGAGAATCTGGAAGGGGTCCTCCTCCAGGATGCCGAGCTCGATGTAGCGCGGCAGGAACGTCGCCGCGTCATCGCGCGAGATGCCGAACGTCGTCTGTGTCAGGTCGTTGGTACCGAACGAGAAGAACTCGGCGTGCTGCGCGATCTCGCCGGCGAGCAGTGCCGCCCGCGGCAGCTCGATCATCGTACCGATCATGTACGGGATCTGATCGCCGTTGCCGAGCACTTCGGTGGCGATGCGCGTGATCACCTCGCGCTGGCGGGCCAGCTCCTTCTCGTCGGCGACGAGCGGCACCATGATCTCCGGCTTCACCTTGACGCCATCCGCTGTCACCGCCGCTGCGGCCTCGAAGATCGCCCGCGTCTGCATTTCCGTGATCTCGGGATACGAGATGCCGAGACGAACGCCGCGGTGCCCCAGCATCGGATTCGACTCGCGGTGCTTCTCCACCACCCGCGTCACTTCGGCCGTCGGTATCTCCGCCTTGCGGGCGAACTGTTCGATCTCCTCGGCGGTCCGCGGCAGGAACTCGTGCAGCGGCGGGTCGAGCAGCCGTATCGTCACCGGGAACCCGTCCATCGCGCGGAAGATTCCCTCGAAGTCCTCACGCTGCATCGGCAGCAGGCGGTTGATGGCCTCGGTGCGCGCAGCGGAGGTCTGCGCGAGGATCATTTCACGCACGGCCTGCACCCGCTCAGCGTCGAAGAACATGTGCTCGGTACGGCACAACCCGATGCCTTCGGCGCCGAACTCGCGCGCCTTGGCGGCGTCCGCCGGCGTGTCCGCGTTGGCACGCACCTTCATGGTGCGCACCTTATCCGCCCAGGACATCAGCAGGTGGAAATCCTCGCCCAGCTCCGGCTCGACGGTGGGGACCTGTCCGAGCAGCACGCGTCCGCTCGTTCCATCCACCGTGATCCAGTCGCCCTCCTTCAGCGTGACCTCGCCACAGCGGCAGCACGCATCGTCGCCGTCCACCACCATTCCGCTCGCCCCCACGACGCAGCACTTGCCCATCCCGCGCGCGACCACGGCCGCATGCGACGTCATGCCGCCGCGCGCCGTGACCACTGCCCGGGCGGCGACCATGCCGTGGAAGTCATCGGGCGACGTCTCTTCGCGAACGAGGATCACCTGTTCGCCCTCCGCTGCCCGCGCCGCCGCCGTGTCCGGATCGAACACCACCCTCCCGCTCGCGGCACCCGGTGACGCCGGCAGCCCCGTGACCAGCACCTGCACGTCCGCTGCCGGGTCGAGGCGCGGATGGAGCAGCTGGTCGAGCTGCTTCGGATCGACCCGCCGCACCGCCTCCGCCTCGTCGATCAGCCCCTCCGCGACCATCTCCGTCGCGATGCGCACGGCGGCCCGCGAAGTACGCTTGCCGGTACGCGTCTGCAGCAGATACAGCCGCCCGCGCTCGACAGTGAACTCGAGGTCCTGCATCTCCCGGAAATGCTGCTCCAGCTTGTCCTGCACGATCAGCAGCTGCTGATACGCCTCCGGCAGCTTGTTCGCCATCTGGTCGATGCTGAGCGGAGTGCGGATCCCCGCCACTACATCCTCGCCCTGCGCATTCACCAGGAACTCGCCGAAGAAGGTGCGTTCCCCCGTCGACGGATTGCGCGTGAACGCGACGCCGGTTCCCGAGTCGTTGCCCATGTTGCCGTACGCCATCGCCACAACGCTCACGGCTGTGCCCATGTAATCCGGAATGCCGTGCACACGACGGTATGCGATGGCACGCTCAGCATTCCACGATCGGAACACCGCTTCGATCGCGCCCCAGAGCTGCTCTTCCGGATCCTCGGGAAACCGCTCACCGGTATGCTCCCGCACCAGCTCCTTGAACCCGTCCACGAGCCCCCGCAGATCGACGGCGCTCAGGTCCGTGTCCTGCTCCACACGGCGCTCGTGCTTCAGGGCCACCAGCCGGTGCTCGAACAACTTGCCCGGCACGCCCATGACCACGTCACCGTACATCTGTACGAACCGGCGGTATGAGTCGAACGCAAACCGCGCATCGCCGGACTCGCGCGCGAGGGCGTCCGCGCTGACATCGTTCAGTCCGAGATTCAGGATCGTCTCCATCATGCCCGGCATCGACACTGCGCCGCCGCTGCGTACGGACACGAGCAGCGGCGACTCGCCACTCCCCAGCTTCTTGCCGGTGTCGGCCTCCAGCCGCCGCACATTCTCCTCAACCTGATGCGTGATTCCCTCAGGATACCGGTGGTCGCGCAGGTACAGGCGACAGACTTCCGTGGTAATCGTGAATCCCGGTGGGACAGGGATCCCGATGCGTGTCATCTCGGCGAGGTTGGCGCCCTTTCCGCCGAGCAGCGACTTGTCCTCGCGGCCGCCGTCGGCGTAGCCGTTCCCGAAGTAGTAGACGAACCGGTTCGGCATGAGATGGTCCCGTTACGGTTGGATCGGTAAGCTCTGGAATCGGTCGAAAAGGTAACAAGAAGCGGGCCACGGAGGGCCTCTCCGCGGCCCGCTGGACCGACAGGCTTCGAACTGCTTCAGCAGTGCGAGCTTAGGCCTCTGCCCATCTCGAGGTCGACCAGCGGCGCGCCGTAGTTGCCGGAGAAGCATGCGTCACAGAACGGGCCGCGCGCTGCTACTGCACTGTGCATCCCTTCCAGCGACAGGTAGCCGAGCGAGTCCACATTCAGGTGCTCACGGATTTCCTCGACCGTCTTCTGCGCACCGATCAGCTCCTGCTTCGTCGGCATGTCGATGCCGTAATAGCAGGGATTGGTCACGGGCGGTGAAGAAACGCGGAAATGCACTTCCTTCGCTCCCGCCTCACGTATCAGTGCGATGAGGCCGCGGCTGGTCGTGCCGCGAACGAGGGAGTCATCGACGACGATGACCCGCTTGCCATCAATGACTTCGCGGACGGCGTTGTACTTGATCCGGACACGGAAGTCGCGACCCTTCTGGGTCGGGTGAATGAACGTGCGGCCGACGTAGTGGTTGCGGATGAGACCCAGTTCGTAGGGGATGCCGCTCTGCTCGGCGAATCCGAGCGCCGCGGAGTTGGATGAGTCGGGAACGCTGAACACACAGTCGGCCTCGGCAGGCTGCTCCTTCGCGAGCTGGCGGCCGAATGCGCGGCGGGCGCGATCGACGCTGACGCCCCAGATGCGTGAGTCGGGTCGCGCAAAGTAGACGAGCTCGAAGATGCACGGGGCAGGGCGTTCTGCACCGCGCAGACGCGGGAGCACCTCGGCCACACCGCCGCGAATGCGGATGATCTCACCGGGGTCGATATCGCGTTCGATCGTCGCACCGATCAGGTCCAGGGCGCAGGACTCGCTCGCGATCACATGGCCGCCGTTCAGGCGGCCGAGGATCAGCGGGCGGTACCCCCACGGATCGCGAGCAGCGTACATGGTGTCGCCGATCGTGATCATGACGGAAAACGCGCCGGTGAGGCGGGCGAGCGCATCCTGCACCTGCTCATCGACGGTGGGTGCGCGCGATTTCGCGATGAGATGGACGATGACCTCGGAATCGACGGTCGTCTGGAACAACGCGCCGTCCTTGACCAGTGCATCGCGCAGGACGCCGGCATTCGTGATGTTGCCGTTGTGGACCAGGGCCAGGTCGCCCTGATGGTAGCGGACGAGGAGGGGCTGGGCATTGACGAGGCCGGGCCCGCCGGCTGTCGAATAGCGGACGTGTCCGAGCGCTGCGCGACCAGGCAGCCCGTCCATCACGTCATCGCTGAATCCCTCGACGACGAGGCCGTGCTCGCGTTGCAGGCGCGCGCGGCCGTGCTCATCGACGGCGCTGATACCCGCCGCTTCCTGACCCCTGTGCTGCAGTGCATACAGGCCGAGATACGCCAGCTCGGCCGCCCGATCCATCCCTGCTACACCGACAATACCGCACATGTATTCGCTGTCCTCTCGGCTCTCTTGCCGGCGCGCCCGCGACGCGCCGGTATCTCTTCACTCCGCCGCCGCACGCTCCATGAGCCGCGGAATGGCTGTCGAGTGTACCTCATGCAGACTCGCAACCGGCAGCGAGATCTCTGCTCCGGTGCGCGTTTGCATGTTGAATGCGCCGGCCGCTCTGCCGACGGTACCGATCACCTGCGCGACCACGTCCAGCCCGCGCGCAGTCTCTACCACCTTCGCCGCATCATCGGCAGCGCACGTCACCACGATGCGTCCCTGCGCCTCGCCGAACAGGAGTGCTGCGGGGTCGAGCTCATCATCCAGCCTCACCTCCACACCCAGCATTGGCTCGGCAGCGATCGCGGATTCGGCGAGGCACACCGCCAGCCCGCCATCCGCACAGTCGTGCGCGCTGTGCAGCAGGCGCCGGTCGTTCAGTGACAGCACCAGCTCCTGGAGCCGCCGCTCACCCTCGAGATCCACTGCCGGCGCATCGCCCGCGACCACGCCGTGCACCACCTTCAGGTACTCCGATCCGCCCAGCTCGTCCGTGTTTCGACCCAGCAGGATGATCGCATCGCCCTCAGCCTTGAACGGCATCGTGAGATGGAGGTCGATGTCCTCGATCACGCCGATCATGCCGACCACCGGTGTCGGGTAGATCGCACCGTTCGGGTTCTCGTTGTACAGCGACACATTGCCGCCGGTCACGGGTGTCTCGAACGCCGCACAAGCCTCACCCATGCCCGCTACGGCCTCGCGCAGCTGATAATACACCTCGGGCTTGAGAGGATTCCCGAAGTTCAGATTGTTAGTGATCGC
Source organism: Longimicrobiales bacterium (assembly GCA_035461765.1). Classification (GTDB taxonomy): domain Bacteria; phylum Gemmatimonadota; class Gemmatimonadetes; order Longimicrobiales; family RSA9; genus SH-MAG3. Next base: position 13,982 of record DATHUY010000062.1, on the reverse strand, counting down.
ACGCGGCCGCGCGCCGGTGCATACGAGGTTGCGTGCGGCCTCGGCCACGGCGATCATCGCGCCGCGCCGAGGGTTCAGGTACACATAGCGACCGTTGCAGTCCACTGTAGCCGCGATACCGCGGCGCGTACCCCGAATGCGCAGTACACCGGCATCGCCGCCGGGAGGTACGACGGTGTTCGTACGCACGGTCGTGTCGTACTGATTGTAGACCCAGCGCCGGGATGCGATGTTGGGTGATCCGAGCATGCGCAGCAGCACACGACCCGCATGCTCGCGCGTGTGGGCGGTATCGATTTCCGCCGGGGTCCACTCGCGCAGCCGCTGCACCTCCTCCGATTCACGCGCCTCGCGGACGTATGTGGGACACTCGTTCACGAGCGGATCGCCGGGGATTTCGGCCACGATCACGCCGTTCTCGCGCACGCGGTACATGCCGTCATCCGTGACGTGTCCTATGACGGCCGCCTCCAGCTCCCATTTCTCGAGGATCCGGATCACCTCGTTCTCGCGGCCGGCCTTTGCCACCACGAGCATGCGTTCCTGCGATTCGGACAGCAGGATCTCGTAGGGCGTCATGTCCGGCTCGCGCACCGGCACGAGAGCGGCGTCGATGTCCACGCCGGTGCCCGCGCGCGCCGCCATCTCGCTCGAGCTGGATGCGAGCCCCGCCGCGCCCATGTCCTGAATGCCGACGATGTGTCCGCTGCGGATCAGCTCGAGTGATGCCTCGAGCAGCAGCTTCTCCGTGAACGGATCGCCCACCTGCACCTGCGGCCGCCTCGCCTCCGTCTCCTCACTGAGCTCCTCGGATGCGAACGTGGCGCCGTGGATGCCGTCGCGTCCCGTACGCGCACCGACCGCCATGATCGGATTGCCCACACCGGTCGCTTCGCCGCGGATCAGCTCGTCCGTGTGCATCAGCCCGATCGCCATCGCGTTCACGAGCGGGTTCCCCTCGTACGCATCGTCGAAATACACCTCGCCGCCGATGTTCGGGATGCCGACCGCGTTGCCGTAGTCGCCGATACCCTTCACGACGCCGCTGAACAGGTAGCGCACGCGCGGCCGTGCGAGCGAGCCGAAGCGCAGCGAATCGAGGACGGCTATCGGGCGTGCACCCATCGTGAACACGTCACGGAGGATGCCGCCGACGCCCGTCGCGGCGCCCTCGTACGGTTCGACGGCCGAGGGATGGTTGTGCGACTCGATCTTGAACGCGATCGCGTAGCCCTCGCCGATGTCGATGACGCCCGCGTTCTCGCCGGGACCCTGGAGTACCCACGGCGCTTTCGTCGGCAGCTGTCGCAGCAGCGGCTTCGAGTTCTTGTAGCCGCAGTGCTCGGACCACATGGCGCTGAACACGCCCAGCTCCGTATAGGTGGCCTCGCGGCCCAGCGCCGCACGGATCAGCCTGTACTCGTCCTCGCTCAGGCCGTGATCGGCCACGAGCTCGGCCGTGATCGTGGGGTCGCCCGCGCGCGGTCTCGGCCCTTCCGCCGCGGCCGCGCTGCCCTCCCGGGATCCGGGTGCCGCCATGGCGTGGTCGGTACCGCCCGCCCGGTTCGTGGTCATGCGGACCTCCCGGCGACGGCGAGTCGTTCCGCGAGCGACGTGAAGATCGGCAGCCCGTCCGTGGAGCCGAGCAGCGCCTCGACGGATCGCTCCGGATGCGGCATCAGCCCCAGCACGTTGCCCTGTTCGTTGATGATGCCGGCAATGTTGTTCATCGAGCCGTTCGCATTGCCCTCGTCCGTCGCCTGGCCGCTCTCGTCCACGTAACGGAAGATGACTCTGCGCTCCGCCTCGAGTCGCTCGATGATGTCGGGCTCCGCCACGTAGTTGCCCTGTCCGTGCGCGATGTGCAGGTGCAGCAGCTGCCCGGGCTCGTAATGGGCCGTGAATGCGGTGTCCGTGTTCTCCACGCGGATGTAGACGCGCTCACCCTGGAACTTGAGCGAGCGGTTGCGGATGAGTGCACCGGGCAGCATGCCCGCCTCGCACAGCACCTGGAAGCCGTTGCAGACTCCCAGTACGTACCCGCCCTCAGCGGCGAAGCGCTGCACGTCACTCATGATCGGGCTGAACCGTGCGATCGCGCCCGCACGCAGATAGTCGCCGTAGCTGAAGCCGCCGGGCAGGATCACGAGGTCGCAGTCGCCTACGCTCTCCTCGCGGTGCCACACGAAGTACGCATCTTCACCGAGCACATCGGTGACGGCCTTGTAGCAGTCGTAGTCGCAGTTGGAGCCAGGGAACGTCACGATCGCCGCGCGCATCAGCTGCCCTTCACGAGCACGATCTCGTAGTCCTCGGTCACCGGATTGGCCAGCAGGCGACGACACATCTCGTCGGCGCTCTGCCGCGCACCGTCGTCGCTGTCGGCCCGCAGGCGCAGCCGCACGAGCCGGCCGACCCGCACATCCTCGACACCCTCGAACTCGAGCGAGTGCAGTGCGTTCTGGACCGCCTTGCCCTCCGGGTCGAGCAGTCCTGCCCGTGGGGTGATTCGCACTTCAGCCGTATAACTGCTCACAGAATGTCCTCCTGGTCGTTCGCACCGTAATGACGTCGCACCTGCCGCTGCCTGCGGAACCGCTGCCAAGGCGAGAGCTCGCGATAATCGATGTCGCGCAGCTCGGCTCCCGCCTCATCGCCCTCGTCCTCCTCCTCATCGAGCATGGGATCGGTTTCGGGCATGCGCTCGAAGAAACCGATGGCCAGCGACTTGAGCACGCCGTAGCTGACGTAGCCGATGAACGCCGGGAAGAAGAAGATCGACGGGATTAAGATCGCCGCTGCAATGCATGAGAGCATGAACAGTCCCGTCACGATGCCGCGCGTGGAGCGGAATCCGAACTTCGGCACGACGGGATAGAGCACGTGGCTCATCATGAGGAAGCCGAGCACGATCATGAGGCCGGTGATCAGCTCGGGCCACCGCCATGCGGCGAGATTCGCCTGGAAGAAAGCCGTCTGGCTGAACGGATAGAACGTGGCGAGCGTCATCCCCGCAGAAGGGGAGGGCAGGCCGTGGAACGCGACCTTTGCGTGACCGGCCTGCTCCACGTTGAAGCGCGCGAGTCTGATGACGGTGCTCGATACGTAGAAGAACGCCGCGACCCAGCCCCACGTGCCGTCGTTCAGGAACAGGAAGTAGATGATGAGCCCGGGTGCCACGCCGAAGCTGATGGCGTCCACCAGCGAGTCGAGCTCCTCGCCGAAGCGGCTGCCGGTGGACGTGGCCCGCGCCACTCGGCCGTCGATCGTGTCGAAGATCCCCGCGAAGACGATGAGCCAGGCCGCATTGACGAAGTCGCCGCGCGCGGCGGATACGATCGCCCAGATGCCGAACAGCAGGTTGCCGAGCGTCAGGGCGCTCGGCACGATGATGACACCGCGCTGCAGGCGTGGGCGAACCGGCCTCATGGCATCATCACGAGCCGGAGCCGCGTCCCGCTGCGGCCGGGTCCTGCGACGGGAAGTCGTCCAGGGCGACGCCGGTCAGGCGCTGGAACACGCCGAGGTAACGCTCGGACGTCTCCGTCACCACGCCGTCGGGGAGGTCGGGCGGCGGCGGCTCCTTGTCCCATTCGCCGGCCTTGACGAGACCCTCCAGATAGTCGCGTACGGGCTGCTTGTCGAGTGACGGCTGGCCGCGGCCCACCTCGAACGACTCCTTCGGCCAGAAGCGCGACGAGTCGGGTGTCAGCACCTCATCGATCAGCACGAGCGTGCCGTCGGGCAGCGTGCCGAACTCGAACTTGGTGTCGGCGAGAATGATGTCGGCGTCGGCGGCGATGTCGCGGCCGCGCTGATAGATCGCGAGACTCCGGCGCCGCAGCTCCTCCGCGAGCTCGGCACCGACCGCGTCCCGCATCTGCGCAAACGTGATGTTCTCGTCATGCCCGGTCTCCGCCTTCGTGGCCGGCGAGAAGATCGGCGGGTCGAGTCGCTGGCTCTCGCGGAGACCCTCGGGCAGCGGCTCGCCCGCGAGCGTACCGCTGCGGCGGTATTCCGACCATGCGGAGCCGGAGATGAATCCGCGCACCACGCACTCGATCGGCACCACCTTCGCCCGGTGCACCAGCATCGCCCTGCGGCCCCAGATGTCGCGCGTTTCCGCGAGCTCCGGTACCTCCCGCACGATGACGTCCGGGTCCGCGCTGATGAGGTGATTGGGCGTGATGTCCGCAATCTTCGTCAGCCACCACGACGTCAATTGCGTCAGCACGGCGCCCTTCCGCGGAATCGGCTGCGGGAGCACCACGTCGAATGCGCTGATGCGATCCGTCGCCACGATCAGCAGCCGGTCGGAGCCGACGGCGTACACGTCGCGTACCTTGCCGCGCGCCACCAGCGGGAGCGGCAGTTCCGTTCGTCCCACTGCCGTGCTCATGCGCGCAGCTCCGGCACACTGTCGGATGTCTCGTGTCTCTTCAGCACCGGGTCCACCTCGTTTCTGAGGAATATGTCCACCTGCTCCGCAGCGCGGCCGGTGAAGCGCGCGGGATCGAGCATCCCTTCGATCTCCGCGCGGTCCATGCCGAACGCGTCATCGCCGATGATACGCTCGATGAGGTCGTTGCGCTCGCCGTGATCCTTCACACGCTCCGCCGCCGCCACGGAATGACGGCGAATGCGCTCATGCAGGTCCTGGCGGTCGCCGCCGCGGCGGACGGCGTGCATCAGGATCGTCTCGGTCGCCATGAACGGCAGCTCATCGTCGAGATGCCTGCGGATCACACCCGGCCGGACGACCAGGCCGGCGCTCACGTTGTGCTGGAGCAGGAGCACCGCGTCGATGCCGAGGTACGCCTCGGGGATGGCGACCCTGCGGTTCGCGGAGTCGTCGAGCGTGCGCTCCAGCCACTGCGTGGCCGCCGTGAATGCGGGATCGATCGTGAGCGCGATGACGTGGCGGGCGAGCGCAGTGATGCGCTCGGTGCGCATCGGGTTGCGCTTGTAGGCCATGGCCGACGAGCCGATCTGCTCGTCCTCGAACGGCTCCTCGACCTCCTTCAAATGCTGCAGCAGCCGGATGTCGTGGGCGAACTTCGACGACGACGTGGCAATGCCCGCGAGCGAGGCGAGGTACGCGTAGTCGGTCTTGCGCGTGTACGTCTGCCCCGTGACGGCATAGAGCCGGTCGAAGCCCATGGCCGCGGCAATGCGCCGGTTCAGCTCATCCACCTTGCTGCCGTCGCCGTTGAACAGCTCGAGGAACGACGCCTCGGTGCCCGTCGTCCCGCGGACGCCGCGGAACCGGACGTTCGCCAGGCGGAACTCGATCTCCTCCAGGTCCAGCAGCAGATCCTGGATCCAGAGCGTCGCGCGCTTGCCGACAGTCGTCGGCTGCGCCGGCTGGAAGTGCGTGAAGCCGAGTGTGGGCAGGGCCCTGTGTTCCCGCGCGACCGGCGCCAGTGCCGCGATGCACGAGAGCACGCGACGCCGCACGAGCAGCAGCGCGTCGCGATGCTGGAGGAGCTCGGTATTGTCCGTGACGAATGCGCTCGTCGCGCCGAGATGGATGAATGCCTTCGCGTCGGGCGCCACCTCACCGAAGTGGTGTACGTGAGCCATGACATCGTGGCGCAGCCGCTTCTCCAGCTCGGCGGCGCGCGTCAGATCGATGTTGTCGAGCTGAGCGCGCATCGCCGTGATGGCGCTGTCGGGAATCTCGATACCGAGCGACTGCTCCGATTCGGCGAGCGCCAGCCAGAGCCTGCGCCACGTGCGGAACTTGAACGCGGGCGAGAAGATCATGCTCATCTCGCGTGATGCATACCGCTCGACGAGCGGGTTGCGGTATGCCGTGTCCGGACCGTCGATCACTGCCACGAGCTGCTCAGGGTCGGTGGAATGTTGCCGGGCTGCACTGCATTCGACATCAGATCGCCCGCTTCGCCTCCGGCAGCTTCTGCCAGTCGGCGAGGAAGCCGGCGAGGCCCTTGTCCGTCAGCGGGTGCTGCATCAGCTGGTGCAGCACCTTGGCTGGCACGGTCGCGACATCGGCGCCGATCAGCGCCGCCTGTACCACGTGCACCGGGTGACGCACGGATGCGACCAGGACCTCCGTCTGGAAATCGTAATTGCCGTACATCTGCACGATCTGCTCGATCAGCTGCATGCCGTCCTGCGCGATGTCATCGAGGCGGCCGACGAACGGCGATATGTAGGAGGCGCCCGCCTTCGCGGCGAGGAGTGCCTGCGCCGCGGAGAAGCAGAGCGTCACATTGACGCGGATGTCCTCCGCGCGGAAATGACGGCATGCCATCAGGCCCGCTTCTGTCAGCGGGACCTTGACGACGATGTTGTCGGCCAGCTTCGCCAGCTCACGGCCCTCGCGCAGCATCTCGTCGCGCGTCGTCGCGACGACCTCGGCACTGATGGGGCCGGGCACAATGCGGCAGATCTCGGCGAGCACCTCACGCGGCTCGTGGTCCGCCCCCGCGACCTTCGCGAGCAGAGACGGATTGGTGGTGATGCCGTCGATCAGTCCCGCGTCCATGGCGCGGCGGATCTCCGTCAGGTCGGCACTGTCAAGAAAGAATTTCATCGGCTGCGTTCCCGGTGCTCCAGTCTTCGTGTGTGGCGATCTGCGTCGTGTCGTAATACACGCGTGTCAGGTACAACCCTGCCGCTGGTGCCGGTCGCGATGTCACCACGTCCGGCTCGTTCTGCAGCAGCGCGTCGATGTGCGCCGCCGGCCGGCGTCCGCTGCCGACTTCCACCATCGTGCCCACCATGTACCGCACCATGTGGTGCAGGAACCGGTTGGCGACCACGTGAAACGTGACAGTCGAGCTCGACGCTTCGCGCCAGTATGCCGTGTGCACCGTGCAGTACTCGCCGCGGTGCGGCTGCCCTGCCTTGGCGAACGCCCGGAACGAGTGCTCGCCGTGAAAGCGAGCGGCCGCATCGTTCAGCCGGTCCAGCGGCACCGTCTGAGCGAGCGGCCAGCACCAGCGCCGCACGAACGGCGAGCGCGAACTATCGGCTGTGCCGATCCTGTATATGTACCCCCGGGCAACCGCATCGTACCGCGCGTGAAAGCCCGGCGCGGCCGCACATGCCTCCGCCACCCACACGTCCCGCGGCAGTACTGCGTTGAGCGCGCGCCTGAGCTCCTGCGGAGTCCAGCGCTCCGGCACGACAACACCCACGACCTGGCCCGTCGCGTGGACACCGGCGTCCGTCCGGCCCGCTCCGGTGACGCGCGTCGCGCGTCCCGTCAGGCGCAGCAGTGCCGCTTCCAGCTCGGCCTGTACCGTCCGCGCTTCGCGCTGCACCTGCCAGCCGGCGAAACCACCGCCGTCGTAGTGCAGCGTCAGCTTCACCCGGTGCTCGTCCGCCTCCATGCGCGCGCTCACCGGCCGAAAGCTACGCGCGTGCGACAGGGTGTCAACGCCGCCCGCAGCCGGAGGCGTCGGAGGCAGCGGACGCGGAACCCATTCTGCAGAACGGCCTGCCGGGACATGCGAATGTCACCGGGAGCGGGGTTCCGCATGTCTCCGCGCGTCCCGGCCATGCGGGCCCGAGCCGTTCTGCAGAGTGGGTTCCGCGTCCGACTGAGTCAGCCGAACCGGGACAGCACGTCGAGCACCTCGTCGATATCGCCCTCCGTATGGTCCGCATTCACCTGGAACCGGATCTCCTCGTCACCACGCGGGACGACAGGGAAGGCCAGCCCCGTGGCCAGCACGCCGTTCTCCTTCAGGTGCGCGACGAGCGCGCGCGTGCGCGCCGTGTCCCGTACCATCAGCGGGACGACAGGATGCTCGCCCGGAATCACCTCAAAACCGAGACGGACCAGTCCATCCTCGAAGCGCTTCGTGAGCGTGCGCAGGCGCTCCAGCAGCTCCCGGCCGGCGGGGCTGTCCAGCAGCTCGAGCGATTTCAGCGCAGCGCTCGCCTCGGCGGGCGTGATCGGATTCGAATAGATGTACATGGGCGCGGTCTCGCGCAGGTAACGAATGACGGCCTCGCGTGACGTCACGTATCCGCCATTCACGCCGAACGCCTTGCCGAGCGTGCCGACCAGGACATCCGCGGGCGGAGCCGACGTGTACTCCTCGGTGCCCCGCCCGGTGGGGCCGAACGCGCCCACGCCGTGAGAGTCGTCCACCACGACGATGACGTTCTCCGGGAAGCGGTCATCGAACTGCGCCGCGAGGTCCATGACCTCGGCGAGCGGAGCGTGATCGCCGCGCATGCTGAAGATGCCGTCCGTCACGACGATGGCGCGCGCGGCATCGCGGGTGGAGGCGCTCTCGAGCGCTGCGCGCAGCTGCGACATGTTCGAATGGCCGTACACCGCCTTGTCGAGCGGACGGGAGAGCCGCATCGCGTTGATGATGCAGTTGTGATTGAGCTCGTCGCTGATGAGGATCGTGCGGTCCGTCGTGAGCGGTACGATCGTGCTGACAACGGTCGCGTAGGCGGAGCTGAAGATCATGGCCGCTTCGCGCGTGTGGAACTCTGCGAGACGGCGCTCCAGCTCGACGTGTGCGTCATACGTGCCGCTGATGAAGCGCACCGCACCGGGTCCCGCACCGTACCGCTGCGCCGCTTCTTCCTCGGCGGCGATCACGTCGAGATGCAACGACATGCCGAGATAGGAGTTCGAGTTCATGCGCAGGAACTCGCGCTGGCCGGCACCCTTCAGCCGGAAGCGCGGTCCGCGCCCCTCGCGCGGGCGTACCACCTCGGTCACGACCGTCTCCGCCCCTTTTGCCGTGCCGCGCTCCTCCAGGTCGGAGACGTGCGCCGCGAGGACTCCTGCGACCCGATCGAGCGGCATCTTCAGCTCCCTGTGTTGCCGGCGCCCGCGCCGAGCTTGATTCTGAGGTGACTCAGCATGTCTTTGGTCATCGAAGCCAGATCGTAGCGATGGCTCCAGCCCCATTCGCTGCGCGCTGCGCTGTCATCGATGCGGCGCGGCCACGATTCGGCGATGCGCTGCCTCACGGGGTCGACGTCGTACGTGATCTCGAAGCCGGGCAGCTCCGTCCGGATCGCCTCCGCGAGCGTTGCGGGCGTCAGCTGCATCGCCGTCACGTTGAACGCGTTGCGATGCTTCAGGCGCGCCGGATCTGCCTCCATCACGTCGATCGCTGCACGTACTGCGTCCGGCATGTACATCATGTCGAGCTGGGTGTCCGCCGACAGGAAGCAGGTGTAGCGACCGTGCTCGAGAGCTTCGTAGAAGATCTCCACCGCGTAATCCGTCGTGCCGCCACCCGGCGGCGCGACGTATGAGATCAGACCGGGGAAGCGCAGGCCGCGCGTGTCCACATTGAACCGCGTGTGGTAGTAGTCACACAGCAGCTCGCCCGCGACCTTCGTGACGCCGTACATGGTGCTCGGCCGCTGGATCGTGTCCTGCGGCGCGGGATCGGGGGGAGTGCCGGGGCCGAACGCACCGATGGAGCTCGGCGTAAACACGGCGCACGCCGCCTCGCGCGCGACCTCGAGCACGTTCATCAGCGTGCCCATGTTCACTTCGTACGCGAGCTGAGGCTTCCGTTCCGCCGAAGCGGAGAGCAGCGCGGCGAGATGATAGATGGCATCCGCACGATGACGGCGCACCGCATCGCCGACGGCAGCGGCGTCGAGGCAGTCGAGCACTTCGAACGGCCCTTCCGTGAGCGACCCGGCATCGGGCCGGCGCACGTCGGTAGCCAGCACGGCGTCCTCGCCGTAAGCGGCCCGCAGCGCCGGCACCAGCTCGGTACCGACCTGGCCCGCGGCCCCGGTCACCAGAATTCTCTTCATCAACTGCTCCAGGCGGAATCGGCCGGCACCTGCGCCGGCGGCGCGCTTAGATTAAGGTCGCGGGCCCGCGCTGCAAGGTTTGACAGCGACGTGGAGGCGGCAGTCAGCCGATCCCGCACTTGCCTAACGGGCGCTGGTGCGGTACGCCTTCTGGCCGCGCACGGCATCCGGCCACGCGTCATACTCGTTCAGAATGCTCCATGGGCACCGGATCAGACAGCCAGGAAGATGAGCTGCCGGACCTCGGCTCGCTCATCGCGCGCGCCGCAGGAGAGGGCAGGCTCGACGGCGCCGATGCCGAGGCGGCTTTCAATGTGGTGATGGAGGGCCGTGCCACACCCGTGCAGATCGCGGCGCTCCTCGTCGCCATGAAGGCACGGCGTGAAACGGCGGAAGAGGTGGCGGGCGGTGTGCGCGCGCTGCGCCGGGCAATGATTCCCGTGCCGGCGTCGGACCCGGACCAGCTGGTGGATACCTGCGGGACCGGAGGCGGCGCACTCACGACGTTCAACATCTCGACGGCGGCCGCATTCGTCGCGGCCGGCGCCGGCGTTCGCATCGCCAAGCACGGCAACCGGTCGTTCAGCTCACGCTGCGGCAGCGCCGACATCCTGGAAGCGCTCGACGTGCCGATCGAGCTCTCGCCGGACGGCATGGCGGACGTGCTCGAACGAGCGGGGCTCGTCTTCATGTTCGCACCGCTCCTCCATCCGGCCATGCGACACGTGGCACCGGTGCGACGGGAGCTGCGCATGCCGACCATCATGAACCTGCTCGGACCGCTCACGAATCCTGCCGGCGCGCGACGGCAGGTGGTCGGTGTGTCCGATCCGGCCCTGCTCGAGCTGATTGCAGCAGCGCTCCGCGAGCTGGGCCATGTCCATGCGCTCGTCGTGCACGGCGAGCCGGGCATTGATGAGCTGAGTCCCATCGGGGCCACGCGCATGCTCGATGTGCGCGATGGCGCGATCACGTCCACGACGATCGATTTCCGCGAGATGCTGCCGGGGCGCGATCTCGATCCCGCCGGCCTCGCGGGCGGCGACCCCGTGGACAATGCGCGCATGGTGCTCCGCGTCCTGCGCGGCGAGGCTCCGGATGTGGCCCGGGCCGCTGTCAGCGTCAATGCCGCCGCGGCCATATACGTCGCGGGGCTCGCCGACTCCGTCCAGTCCGCGTTCGATGTCGCGGAGCAGAGCATCGATTCCGGTCGGGCGCTCGAGGCGCTGGACCGTCTGCGCGATGCGGCCAAAGCCGCCGCGCCCGCACACTGACCGTCGGACGCGGCACCCGTTCTTCAGAACGGCTCATTCCGACAAAGAAATGTCCCGGCGCGTAAGCGTTTGCTTTCGCACCGGGACACGAGCCTGCGCGGATGAGCCGTCCGGAAAAGTGGGTGCCGCGTCCGATCGAGGTGCCGCGTCCGATCGACGTGCCGCGTCCGATTTCAGTTGGACGAAACGACCGCCCTCACCGTGAACGGCCCCGCGATCGGGCTCTTCATCAGACTCACGAACACCACCAGTGTGTTACGGCCCGTCGTACGACCCACCATGAACGTGCGCTTTCGCATCTCAATACCTCCTGATGACGCCGACCACCACCCCCTGGACCATCACTTCCTCCGACGGAAAGAACATCGGAGACATCGTCACGTTCGCCGGCTGCAGCCGCACCCGGCCGTCACGCTCGCGATAGAACTTCTTCACCGTCGCGGAATCACCGTGTACCAGCGCCACCACCATCTCACCGTTGTCGGCACTGTTGCGTGAGTTCACGATCACGTAGTCGCCGTCACGGATCTGTTCGTCGATCATCGAGTCGCCACGGACCTTCAGCACGTAATGCCGGCCGCTGCGCCCCACCAGATCTTCCGGCACCGCAACACTCTCCTCTTCGGCCACCGCTTCGATCGGCTGGCCCGCCGCCACCATGCCCAGCAGCGGCAGCTCCACCGCACTCACCCCGCCACCCGCCGGGACCAGCTCGATCGAACGGCTCGAATTCCGGCTCTTTCGGATGTACCCCTTGTCGCTCAGATTCTCGAGATGCTCGTGCACCGTCGCGAGTGACGTGTAGCCGAAGTTCCGCGCGATCTCTTCGTAGCTCGGCGGGTACCCGTACTCAGCCAGAAACAACTCGAGAAAATCGAGGATCTCTTTCTGACGCTTCGTCAACGGCATCTCGACGCCTCTCCGTTCAGGCTCGGATCGTGGCCCCGGGTCCGGGCGCGCCGTCCGCCGCGCGCGCTGGATCCGGAAGCCGAAGAACAACCGAAAGGCAGTATACCCGAAGGTGAACCGAAACGCAAGAGATTTGTCCGGCGTGCTCCGCCAGATCGTGGAAGTCAAGCACCGGGAGGTGACGGCGCTGAGGCGGGATGCCGGCGGCGTGCGCCGCCGGGCGGAGTCGCGGGCGCCTGCGCCCGGGTTCGAAGAGGCGCTCCGGTCGCGGCCCACCGTAGGCGTGATCGCCGAGGTGAAGCGCCGCTCGCCGTCGTCGGGTGAGATCCGGACGGACGCGCCGGCGGTCGCGGTGGCGGAGGCGTATGCCGGCGCCGGTGCGGCGGGCATCAGCGTCCTGACCGACCGTGATTTCTTCGGCGGGACGCTGTCGGATCTGGAGGCGGTGTCCGACGCGGTGGCGGTTCCGCTGCTGCGGAAGGACTTCACGATCGACGCGGTGCAGGTGTACGAGGCGCGGGCCGCGGGCGCGTCGGCGGTACTGCTGATCACGCGCATCCTGGACGACGTCGAGCTGGCCGACTTCCACGCGCTCGCACAGGAGCTCGAGCTCGCGGCGCTGGTGGAGGTGCACGATGAGGAGGAGACGGAGCGGGCGCTGAAGGCGGGCGCCCGCATCGTCGGCGTGAACAACCGGGACCTGGCGACGTTCACCACGGACCTCGCCGTAACGGAGAGGCTCGCGCGCTACCTTCCGCCCGACGTCGTGCTCGTCGGTGAGAGTGGCATTCACACCACGGCGGATGTCGAGCGCCTGTCGGCGTCAGGCGTCGATGCGGTGCTGGTGGGCGAGGCGCTGATGCGTGCGGCGGATCCGGCCGCGCTCATCGGCGAATTCTCGTCCGTGCCGCGCAACCCGCGATGAAGGAGCGGGGATCGGTGGAGACGGCCGCGCCAGGGATCGCGCTGGTATCGCCGACGGTCGCCGGCGCGCGCGCGGACGCACGGAGCGCGCGCGCGACCGCACGGAGCCGGTAATGGTGGAAGTGAAGATCTGCGGCGTGTGTCGCACGGACGATGCGCGCGCGGCCGCGGACGCGGGCGCGGACTGGATCGGTGTCATACTGGCCCCGGGTCGTACCCGCTCGCGGACCGTCGGTCAGGCCGCGGTTATCTTCGATGCGGCGGGAGCGCGACGCGTCGGTGTGTTCGTGGATGCGGAGCCCGCCGTGGTGGCCGCCGCGGCGCGGGATCTCGCGCTCGACGCGGTGCAGCTGCACGGAGACGAGCCGGTCGATGTCGTGCGGCGCGTCCGCGCCGGCGTCGCGTGTGAGGTGTGGAAGGCCCTTCGTGTCAGGGATGCCGCGGACTATGTGCGCGGTGCCGGCACGTACGGTAACGAGGTGGACGCGCTGGTGCTGGACGGCTGGTCGCCTGGCGCGCACGGCGGCGCGGGAGTGAGCTTCGACTGGAGCGCCGTCGCGGCGGAAGACGTGTCCACCGGCGCCCGGCTGGTGGTGGCCGGCGGCCTGACGCCCGGCAATGTGGCGGCGGCCGTCGCACTGCTCAGGCCGGCCATGGTCGATGTCAGCTCGGGCGTCGAGGAAGCACCGGGCCGGAAGTCGCACGCAGGGATCCATGCATTTATCGCCGCCGCGCGCGGCGCGAGGATTTGAGATGACGGATGATCTGACGCGCTTCGGCGCATTCGGTGGGCGTTTCGTTCCCGAGACGCTCGTCGCCGCGCTGGATGAGCTGACGAGCGCCTGGGATGCGGCCGTCGCGGACCCGGCGTTCCACGCGGAGCTCGATGAGCTCCTGCGGGACTACGTCGGACGGCCGACGCCGCTGTACCGTGCGCGCCGCCTGGGTGACGCGGCGGGGGGCGTGGTCGTCTATCTGAAGCGCGAGGACCTGAACCACACGGGTGCGCACAAGATCAACAACACGCTGGGTCAGATTCTGCTGGCCCGGCGCATGGGCAAGCGCCGCATCATCGCCGAGACGGGTGCAGGGCAGCAC
>DATHUY010000061.1 GCA_035461765.1 Longimicrobiales bacterium | reverse complement strand
CTGCGCATTCACCAGGAACTCGCCGAAGAAGGTGCGTTCCCCCGTCGACGGATTGCGCGTGAACGCGACGCCGGTTCCCGAGTCGTTGCCCATGTTGCCGTACGCCATCGCCACGACGCTCACGGCCGTGCCCATGTAATCGGGAATGCCGTGCACGCGACGGTACGCGATCGCACGCTCCGCGTTCCATGACCGGAACACCGCCTCGATCGCCCCCCACAGCTGCTCTTCCGGATCCTCCGGAAACCGCTCGCCGCTGTGCTCGCGCACCAGTTCCTTGAACTCGTCCACGAGACCCCGCAGATCGACTGCGCTCAGGTCCGTGTCCTGCTCCACACCCCGCTCGTGCTTCAGAGCCACCAGCCGGTGCTCGAACAGCTTGCCCGGCACGCCCATGACCACGTCGCCGTACATCTGGACGAACCGACGGTACGAGTCGTAGGCGAATCGCGCATCGCCGGACTCGCGCGCCAGGGCATCGGCGCTGACGTCATTCAGTCCGAGGTTCAGGATCGTCTCCATCATCCCCGGCATCGACACCGCGCCGCCGCTGCGCACGGACACGAGCAGCGGCGACTCGCCACCACCCAGCTTCTTGCCGGTGTCGGCCTCCAGCCGCCGCACGTTCTCCTCAACCTGATGCGTGATTCCCTCAGGATACCGCTGGTCGCGCAGGTACAGGCGACAGACTTCCGTGGTGATCGTGAATCCCTGTGGGACGGGGATCCCGATGCGTGTCATCTCGGCGAGGTTGGCGCCTTTTCCGCCGAGCAGCGACTTGTCCTCGCGGCCCCCGTCGGCGTAGCCGTTCCCGAAATAGTAGACGAACCGGTTCGGCATGAGGTGGTCCCGTTACGGTTGGATCGGAAAGCTCTGGAATCGGCCGAAAAGGTAACAAGAAGCGGGCCACGGAAGGCATCTCCGTGACCCGCTGGACCGACACCCGCCGAACTGCCTCAGCAGTGCGAGCTCAGGCCTCTGCCCATCTCGAGGTCCACCAGCGGCGCGCCGTAATTGCCGGAGAAGCATGCATCACAGAAGGGGCCGCGTGCCGCAACGGCGCTGTGCATCCCCTCGAGAGAGAGGTAGCCGAGCGAGTCCACGTTCAGGTGCTGACGGATTTCCTCGACCGTCTTCTGCGCGCCGATCAGCTCCTGCTTCGTCGGCATGTCAATGCCGTAGTAGCAGGGATTGGTGACGGGCGGAGACGACACGCGGAAGTGGACCTCCTTCGCGCCGGCCTCCCGAATCAGTGCAATGAGACCGCGGCTGGTGGTGCCGCGCACGAGCGAGTCATCGACGACGATGACCCGCTTGCCGTCAATGACTTCGCGGACGGCGTTGTACTTGATGCGGACGCGGAAGTCGCGACCCTTCTGGGTCGGGTGAATGAACGTGCGGCCGACGTAATGGTTGCGGATGAGGCCCAGCTCGTAGGGAATGCCACTCGCCTCGGCAAACCCCAGCGCAGCGGAGTTGGATGAGTCGGGCACGCTGAACACGCAGTCGGCTTCGGCGGGCTGCTCCTTCGCGAGCTGGCGGCCGAATGCGCGGCGGGCACGATCGACGCTGACGCCCCAGATGCGTGAGTCGGGGCGGGCAAAGTACACGAGCTCGAAGATGCACGGGGCAGGGCGTTCGGCGCCGCGCAGACGCGGGAGCACCTCGGCCGTGCCGCCGCGGATGCGGATTATCTCGCCGGGCTCGATATCGCGCTCGATCGTCGCACCGATCAGATCCAGGGCGCAGGACTCGCTGGCGATCACAAAGCCGCCGTTCAGGCGGCCGAGGATGAGCGGGCGGTACCCCCACGGATCGCGGGCCGCGTACATCGTATCGCCGATCGTGATCATGACGGAGAACGCGCCGGTGAGGTGGGCGAGCGCGTCCTGGACCTGCTCGTCCACCGTGGGTGCGCGCGACTTCGCGATGAGATGGACGATGACCTCGGAATCGACGGTCGTCTGGAACAGCGCGCCGTCCTTGACCAGCGCGTCGCGCAGGACGCCGGCATTCGTGATGTTGCCGTTGTGGACGAGCGCCAGATCGCCCTGGTGGTAGCGGACGAGGAGCGGCTGGGCGTTGACGAGGCCGGGGCCGCCGGCGGTCGAGTAGCGCACGTGTCCGAGCGCCGCGCGGCCGGGCAGCCCGTCCATGACGTCATCGCTGAATCCCTCGACGACCAGGCCGTGCTCGCGTTGCAGGCGCGCGCGGCCGTGCTCATCGACGGCGCTGATGCCCGCCGCTTCCTGACCCCTGTGCTGCAGTGCGTACAGGCCGAGATACGCCAACTCGGCCGCCCTGTCCATCCCTGCTACACCGACTATACCGCACATGTGTTTGCTGTCCTCTCGGCTCTCTTGCCGGCACGCCCGCGACGCGCCGGTACCACTTCACTCCGCCGCCGCACGCTCCATGAGCCGCGGAATGGCTGTCGAGTGTACCTCATGCAGACTCGCAACCGGCAGCGATATCTCCGCGCCGCTGCCGATTCGCATGTTGAATGCACCGGCCGCTCTGCCGACGGTGCCAATCACCTGCGCGGGCACATTCAGCCCGCGCGCGGCCTCTATCACCGCCGCCGCATCATCCGCAGCGCACGTCACCACGATACGGCCCTGCGCCTCGCCGAACAGCAGCGCGGCGGGATCGAGCTCGTCATCCAGTCTCACATCGACACCCAGCATGGGCTCCGCCGCGATCGCCGACTCCGCGAGGCACACTGCGAGTCCGCCCTCCGCACAGTCGTGTGCGCTGCGCAGCAGCCGCCCGTCATTGAGTGACAGCACCAGCTCCTGGAGACGCCGCTCGCCCTCGAGGTCCACGGCCGGCGCATCGCCCGCGACCACACCGTGCACCACCTTCAGGTACTCCGATCCGCCCAGCTCGTCCGTGTTCCGACCGAGCAGTATGATCGCGTCGCCTTCCGTCTTGAACGGCATCGTGAGATGGAGATCGATGTCCTCGATCACGCCGATCATGCCGACCACCGGCGTCGGGTAGATCGCGCCGTTCGGGTTCTCGTTGTAGAGCGACACGTTGCCGCCCGTCACGGGTGTCTCGAACGCCGCACAGGCCTCACCCATGCCGCGCACGGCCTCACGCAGCTGGTAATACACCTCGGGCTTGAGAGGATTCCCGAAATTCAGGTTGTTCGTGATCGCACGCGGCCGCGCGCCCGTGCACACCAGGTTGCGCGCGGCCTCCGCCACGGCGATCATCGCGCCGCGCCGCGGGTTCAGGTACACGTAGCGACCATTGCAGTCCACCGTAGCCGCGATGCCGCGGCGCGTACCCCGAATGCGGAGCACGCCCGCATCGCCGCCGGGGGGGACGACGGTGTTCGTGCGCACGGTCGTGTCGTACTGATTGTAGACCCAGCGCCTGGACGCGATGTTCGGCGATCCGAGCAGCCGCAGCAGCACGCGGCCGGCATGCTCGCGCGTGTGGGTGGTATCGATCTCCGCCGACGTCCACTCGCGCAGCCGCTGCACCTCCTCCGACTCCCGCGCATCGCGGACATACGTGGGGCACTCGTTCACGAGCGGCTCGCCCGGGATCTCGGCGACGATCACGCCGTTCTCGCGCACGCGGTACATGCCGTCATCCGTGACGTGTCCGATGACTGCCGCCTCCAGCTCCCACTTCTCGAGGATGCGGATCACCTCGTGCTCATGACCGGCCTTCGCCACCACGAGCATGCGCTCCTGCGATTCCGACAGCAGGATCTCGTAGGGCGTCATGTCCGGCTCGCGCACCGGTACGAGAGCAGCATCGATGTCCACGCCCGTGCCCGCGCGCGCCGCCATCTCACTCGAGCTGGATGCGAGACCCGCCGCGCCCATGTCCTGGATGCCGACGATATGACCGCTGCGGATCAGCTCCAGCGATGCCTCGAGCAGCAGCTTCTCCGTGAACGGATCGCCCACCTGCACCTGCGGCCGCTTCGCCTCCGTCTCCTCACTCAGCTCTTCGGACGCGAACGTGGCGCCGTGGATGCCATCGCGACCGGTCCGCGCGCCGACGGCCATGATCGGATTGCCCACACCGGTCGCCTCGCCGCGGATCAGCTCGTCCGTGCGCATCAGACCGATCGCCATCGCGTTCACGAGCGGGTTCCCCTCGTACGCATCGTCGAACCAGACCTCGCCGCCGATGTTCGGGATGCCGACCGCGTTGCCGTAGTCGCCGATGCCCTTCACGACGCCGCTGAAGAGGTAGCGCACGCGCGGCCGTGTGAGCGAGCCGAAGCGCAGCGAATCGAGGACGGCGATCGGGCGTGCACCCATCGTGAATACGTCACGGAGGATCCCACCGACGCCGGTCGCAGCGCCTTCATACGGCTCGACGGCCGATGGATGGTTGTGCGACTCGATCTTGAACGCGATCGCGTAGCCGTCACCGATGTCGATGACGCCCGCATTCTCGCCCGGACCCTGGAGCACCCACGGCGCTTTCGTCGGCAGCTGCCGCAGCAGCGGCTTCGAGTTCTTGTAGCCGCAGTGCTCCGACCACATCGCGCTGAACACACCGAGCTCCGTGTAGGTAGCCTCACGCCCGAGGGCCGCACGGATCAATCTGTACTCGTCCTCGCTCAGTCCATGATCCGCGACGAGCTCGGCCGTGATTGCGGGGTCGCCTGCGCGCGGCCGCGGCGGTTCCGCAGCGGCCGTGCTGCCCTCGCGCGATGTCATGCCGTGGTCGGTGCCGCCCGCCCTGTTTGTCGTCATGAGGACCTCCCGGCAACGGCCAGCCGTTCCGCGAGCGACGTGAAGATCGGCAGCCCGTCCGTGGAGCCGAGCAACGCCTCGACGGATCGCTCCGGATGCGGCATCAGCCCCAGCACGTTGCCATGTTCGTTGATGATGCCGGCGATGTTGTTCATCGAGCCGTTGGCGTTGCCCTCGTCCGTCGCCTGGCCGCTCTCGTCCGCGTACCGGAAGATGACTCTCCGCTCCGCCTCGAGACGCTCGATGACGTCCGGCTCCGCCACGTAATTGCCCTGTCCGTGTGCGATGTGCAGGTGCAGCAGCTGATCGGGCTCGTAATGCGCGGTGAACGCGGTGTCCGTGTTCTCGACGCGGATGTAGACGCGCTCGCCCTGGAACTTCAGGGAGCGGTTGCGGATGAGCGCGCCGGGCAGCATGCCCGCCTCACACAGCACCTGGAAGCCGTTGCATACGCCGAGCACGTAACCGCCCTCGCTGGCAAAGCGCTGCACATCGCTCATGATCGGGCTGAAGCGCGCGATCGCACCGGCACGCAGGTAGTCGCCGTAGCTGAAGCCGCCAGGCAGGATCACGAGGTCGCAGTCGCCGACGCTCTCCTCGCGATGCCACACGAAGTAGGCATCCTCACCGAGCACGTCCGTGACGGCCTTGTAGCAGTCGTAGTCACAGTTGGAGCCAGGGAACGTCACGATCGCCGCGCGCATCAGCCGCCCTTCACGAGCACGATCTCGTAGTCCTCGGTCACCGGGTTGGCCAGCAGACGCCGGCACATCTCGTCGGCACTCTGCCGCGCGCCGTCGTCGCTGTCCGCCCGCAGGCGCAGCCGCACGAGTCGGCCGACCCGCACATCCTCCACGTCCTCGAACTCCAGCGAGTGCAGGGCGTTCTGGACCGCCTTGCCTTCCGGGTCGAGCAGTCCCGCCCGCGGAGTGATTCGCACTTCAGCCGTATAACTGCTCACAGAATGTCCTCCTGGTCGTTCGCACCGTAATGACGTCGCACCTGCCGCTGTCTGCGGAACCGCTGCCACGGAGACAGCTCGCGATAATCGATGTCGCGCAGCTCGGCCCCCGCCTCGTCGCCCTCATCCTCCTCCTCATCGAGCATGGGATCGGTCTCGGGCATGCGCTCGAAGAAACCGATCGCCAGCGACTTGAGCACGCCATAGCTGACGTAGCCGATGAAGGCGGGGAAGAAGAAGATCGACGGGATGAAGATCGCCGCTGCGATGCATGAGAGCATGAACAGTCCCGTCACGATGCCGCGTGTGTTGCGGAATCCGAATTTCGGGACGACGGGATAGAGCACGTGGCTCATCATGAGGAAGCCGAGCACGATCATGAGGCCGGTGATCAGCTCGGGCCAGCGCCATGCGGCGAAGTTCGCCTGAAAGAACGCGGTCTGGCTGAATGGATAGAACGTGGCGAGCGTCATCCCCGCCGATGGTGAGGGCAGGCCGTGGAACGCCACCTTCGCATGACCGGCCTGCTCCACGTTGAAGCGCGCGAGCCTGATGACGGTGCTCGAGACGTAGAAGAACGCCGCGACCCAGCCCCACGTCCCGTCGTTCAGGAACAGGAAGTAGATGATGAGCGCCGGTGCGACGCCGAAGCTGATGGCGTCCACCAGTGAGTCGAGCTCCTCGCCGAAACGGCTGCCGGTGGACGTGGCCCGCGCCACACGGCCATCGATCGTGTCGAAGATGCCCGCAAAGACGATGAGCCAGGCCGCATTCATGAAGTCTCCGCGCGCGGCGGAAACGATCGCCCAGATGCCGAACAGCAGGTTGCCGAGCGTCAGAGCGCTCGGCACGATGATCACACCGCGCTGCAGGCGTGGGCGGACCGGCCTCATCGTGTCATCACAAGCCGGATCCGCGCCCCGCTGCCGCCGGATCCTGCGACGGGAAGTCGTCGAGGGCCACCCCTGTCAGGCGCTGGAACACGCCGAGATACCGCTCGGATGTCTCCGTCACCACGCCGTCGGGCAGGTCGGGCGGCGGCGGTTCCTTGTCCCACTCGCCGGCCTTGACGAGACCCTCCAGGTAATCGCGTACCGGCTGCTTGTCGAGCGACGGCTGGCCGCGCCCCACCTCGAAGGACTCCTTCGGCCAGAAGCGCGAAGAGTCGGGCGTCAGCACTTCATCGATCAGCACGAGTGTGCCGTCCGGCAGTGTCCCGAACTCGAACTTGGTATCGGCCAGGATGATGTCGGCGTCGGCGGCAATGTCGCGGCCGCGCTGATAGATCGCGAGACTGCGCGATCGCAGCTCGTCGGCCAGCTCGGCGCCGACAGCGTCCCGCATCTGCGCGAACGTGATGTTCTCGTCATGTCCCGTCTCCGCCTTCGTGGCCGGCGAGAAGATCGGCGGGTCCAGCCGCTGACTCTCACGGAGGCCCTCGGGCAGCGGCTCGCCTGCAAGCGTGCCGCTCCTGCGGTATTCCGACCAGGCGGAGCCGGATATGAATCCGCGCACCACGCACTCGATCGGCACCACCTTCGCGCGGTGCACCAGCATCGCCCTGCGACCCCAGATGTCGCGCGTGTCCTCAAGCTCCGGGACCTCGCGCACGATCACGTCCGGGTCCGCGCTGATCAGATGATTGGGCGTAATGTCCGCAATCTTCGTCAGCCACCACGACGTCAATTGCGTCAGCACGGCACCCTTCCGCGGAATCGGCTGGGGCAGCACCACGTCGAATGCGCTGATGCGATCAGTTGCCACGATGAGCAGCCGGTCGGAGCCGACGGCGTATACGTCGCGTACCTTGCCGCGCGCTACCAGCGGCAGCGGCAGGTCGGTTCTTCCCACTGCCGTGCTCATGCGCGCAGCTCCGGCACGCTGTCCGATGTTTCCTGTCTCTTCAGCACCGGTTCCACCTCGTTTCTGAGGAATATGTCGACCTGCTCCGCAGCGCGGCCGGTGAAGCGCGCCGGATCGAGCATGCCCTCGATCTCCGCGCGGTCCATGCCGAACGTATCATCGCCGATGATGCGCTCGATGAGGTCATTGCGTTCGCCGTGATCCTTCACCCGCTCCGCAGCCGCCACCGAATGACGACGAATGCGCTCGTGCAGATCCTGGCGGTCGCCGCCGCGCCGGACGGCGTGCATCAGGATCGTCTCCGTCGCCATGAACGGCAGCTCATCGTCGAGATGCCGGCGGATCACGCCCGGCCGCACGACCAGTCCGGCACTCACGTTGTGCTGGAGCAGGAGTACCGCGTCGATGCCGAGGTACGCCTCCGGGATGGCAATCCTGCGATTTGCGGAGTCGTCGAGCGTTCGCTCGAGCCACTGGGTGGCCGCCGTGAATGCGGGATCGATCGTGAGCGCAATGACGTGGCGGGCGAGCGCGGTGATACGCTCGGTGCGCATGGGGTTGCGCTTGTAGGCCATGGCCGACGAGCCGATCTGCTCGTCCTCGAACGGCTCCTCCACCTCCTTCAGATGCTGCAGCAGACGGATATCGTGGGCGAACTTCGACGACGACGCAGCGATGCCCGCCAGCGACGCGACGTATGCGTAGTCCGTCTTGCGCGTGTACGTCTGACCCGTCACTGCATAGAGCCGGTCGAAGCCCATGGCCGCGGCGATCCGGCGGTTCAGCTCATCCACCTTGCTGCCGTCGCCATTGAACAGCTCGAGAAACGAAGCCTCCGTGCCCGTCGTTCCGCGGACGCCGCGGAAGCGCACGTTCGCCAGCCGGAACTCGATCTCCTCCAGGTCGAGCAGCAGATCCTGGATCCAGAGCGTCGCGCGCTTGCCGACCGTCGTTGGCTGCGCAGGCTGGAAGTGCGTGAAGCCCAGTGTGGGCAGCGCCCTGTGTTCCCGCGCGAACGTGGCCAGTGCCGCGACGCACGAGAGCACACGGCGCCGCACGAGCAGCAGCGCGTCGCGATGCTGAAGCAGCTCGGTGTTGTCGGTGACGAACGCGCTCGTCGCGCCGAGATGGATGAATGCCTTCGCGTCGGGCGCCACCTCACCGAAGTGGTGTACGTGGGCCATGACATCGTGCCGGAGGCGCTTCTCCAGGTCGGCGGCGCGCGTCAGATCGATGTTGTCGAGCTGAGCGCGCATCGCCGCGATGGCGCTGTCAGGGATCTCGAGACCGAGCGACTGCTGCGCTTCAGCGAGCGCCAGCCACAGCCTGCGCCATGTGCGGAACTTGAACGCGGGCGAGAAGATCATGCTCATCTCGCGGGATGCATACCGCTCCACGAGCGGGTTGCGGTATGCCGTGTCCGGACCGTCGATCACTGCCACTGGCTGCTCATGGTCTGTGGGATGTTGCCGGGCCGCACTGCACTCGCCATCAGATCGCCCGCTTCGCCTCCGGCAGCTTCTGCCAGTCGGCCAGGAAGCCTGCGAGGCCCTTGTCCGTCAGCGGATGCTGCATCAGCTGGTGCAGCACCTTGGCAGGCACGGTCGCGACATCGGCGCCGATCAGCGCTGCCTGCACCACGTGCACCGGATGGCGCACGGACGCGACCAGGACCTCCGTCTGGAAATCGTAATTCCCGTACATCTGCACGATCTGCTCGATCAGCTGCATGCCGTCCTGCGCGATGTCATCGAGGCGGCCCACGAACGGCGATATGTAGGAGGCGCCCGCCTTCGCGGCGAGCAGTGCCTGCGCCGCGGAGAAGCAGAGTGTGACGTTGACGCGGATGTCCTCGGCGCGGAAATGACGGCACGCCATGAGGCCGGCCTCGGTGAGCGGCACCTTCACGACGATGTTGTCGGCCAGCTTCGCGAGCTCGCGGCCCTCGCGCAGCATCTCGTCGCGCGTCGTCGCGACGACTTCGGCACTGATCGGGCCGGGCACGATACGGCAGATCTCGGCGAGCACTTCGCGCGGCTCGTGGTCTGCACCTGCGACCTTCGCGAGTAGAGACGGGTTGGTCGTGATGCCGTCGATCAGCCCCGCGTCCATGGCGCGGCGGATCTCGGTCAGGTCTGCGCTGTCAAGAAAGAATTTCATCGGCTGCGTCCCCGGTGCTCCAGTCTTCGTGTGTGGCGATCTGCGTCGTGTCGTAATACACGCGTGTCAGGTACAAGCCCGCCGCCGGCGCCGGTCGTGATGTCACGACGTGCGGCTCGTTGCGCAGCAGGGCGTCGATGTGCGTCGCCGGTCGCCGTCCGCTGCCGACCTCCACCATCGTGCCCACCATGTACCGCACCATGTGGTGCAGAAAGCGGTTGGCGACTACGTGAAACGTCGCCGTCGAGCTCGACGCCTCGCGCCAGTATGCTGTGTGCACCGTGCAGTACTCGCCGCGGTGCGGCTGCCCCGATTTCGCAAAGGCACGGAACGAGTGCTCGCCGCGAAAGCGAGCGGCCGCATCGTTCAGCCGGTCCAGCGGCACCGTCTGAGCGAGCGGCCAGCACCAGCGCCGCACGAACGGCGAGCGCGAAACGTCGGCTGTGCCGAGCCTGTATGTGTACCCCCGTGCGACCGCGTCGTAACGCGCGTGGAATCCCGGTGCGGCCATGCACGCCTCCGCCACCCACACGTCCCGCGGCAGTACCGCATTGAGTGCCCGCCTGAGCTCCACCGCAGTCCAGCGCTCCGGGACGACAACACCCACGACCTGGCCGGTCGCATGGACACCGGCATCCGTGCGGCCCGCCCCCGTGACTCGTGTCGCGCGCCCCGTCAGGCGCCGCAGCGCCGTTTCCAGCTCGCCCTGGACCGTCCGCGCCCCCCGCTGCACCTGCCAGCCTGCGAATTCGCCGCCGTCGTAGTGCAGCGTCAGCTTCACCCGGTGCTCGTCCGCCTCCATGTGCGCGCTCACCGGCCGAAAGCTACGCGCGTGCGATACGGTGTCAACGTCACGCGCGGGCAGGCGGTCAGGCCGGCTGGACTCAGCCGAAGCGGGACAGGACGTCGAGCACCTCGTCGATATCGGCCTCCGTATGGTCCGCATTCACCTGGAACCGGATCTCCTCGTCACCGCGCGGTACGACAGGGAAGGCCAGGCCGGTGGCCAGCACGCCGTTCTCCTTCAGATGAGCGACGAGCGCGCGCGTGCGCGCCGTGTCCCGCACCATCAGAGGGACCACGGGATGCTCGCCCGGAATCACCTCGAAGCCGAGGCGGACCAGTCCATCCTCGAATCGCTTCGTGAGTGCGCGCAGGCGTACCAGCAGCTCCCGTCCGGCCGGGCTGTCCAGCAGCTCGAGCGATTTCAGGGCCGCGCTCGCCTCCGCCGGTGTGATCGGATTCGAATAGATGTACATGGGCGCAGTCTCGCGCAGGAACCGAATGACGGCCTCGCGTGACGTCACGTATCCGCCGTTCACACCGAACGCCTTGCCGAGTGTGCCGACAAGCACATCGGCCGGCGGAGCCGACGTGTACTCCTCGGTGCCGCGCCCGGTCGCGCCGAACGCGCCCACACCGTGAGAGTCGTCGACCACGACGATGACGTTCTCCGGGAAGCGATCATCGTATTGCGCCGCGATGTCCATGACTTCGGCGAGCGGTGCATGATCGCCGCGCATGCTGAAGATCCCGTCCGTCACGACGATGGCGCGTGCGGCATCCCGGGTGGAGGCGTTCTCGAGGGCTTCGCGCAGCTGCGTCATGCTGGAATGGGCGTACACGGCCTTGTCGAGCGGACGCGAGAGGCGCATCGCGTTGATGATGCAGTTGTGATTCAGCTCGTCACTGATGAGGATCGTGCGGTCCGTCGTCAGCGGTACGATTGTGCTCACAACGGTCGCATAGGCCGAGCTGAAGATCATGGCGGCCTCGCGGTCGTGGAACTGTGCGAGCCGCCGCTCCAGCTCGACATGCGCGTCATACGTTCCGCTGATGAAACGCACAGCCCCCGGGCCCGCACCGTAGCGCTGCGCCGCTTCCTCTTCGGCGGCGATCACATCGAGGTGCAGGGACATGCCGAGATAGGAGTTCGAGTTCATGCGCAGAAACTCGCGCTCGCCCGCACCCTTCAGCCGGAATCGGGGCCCGCGTCCACCGCGTGGGCGCACCACCTCCGTCACCACCGTCTCCGCGCCCTTGGCGGTACCGCGCTCCTCCAGGTCGGAGACGTGCGCCGCGAGGACTCCTGCGACCCGATCGAGCGGCATTTCAGCTCCCTGTGTTGCCGGCGCCCGCGCCGAGCTTGATTCTGAGGTGACTCAGCATGTCTTTCGTCATTGAAGCCAGATCGTAGCGATGGCTCCACCCCCATTCACTGCGGGCAGCGCTGTCATCGATGCGGCGCGGCCATGATTCGGCGATCCCCTGCCGCACGGGGTCGACGTCGTAGGTGATCTCGAAACCCGGCAGCTCCAGCCGGATCGCGTCGGCGAGCGTTGCGGGCGTGAGCTGCATCGCCGTCACGTTGAATGCGTTGCGATGCTGCAATCGCGCCGGATCCGCCTCCATGACCTCGATCGCAGCACGTACCGCGTCCGGCATGTACATCATGTCCAGCTGCATGTCCGCCGACAGGAAGCAGGTGTAGCGGCCGTGCTCGAGCGCTTCGTAGAAGATCTCCACCGCATAATCCGTGGTGCCGCCCCCCGGCGGTGCGACGTATGAGATCAGACCGGGGAAGCGCAGCCCGCGCGTGTCCACATTGAACCGCGTGTGGTAGTAATCGCACAGCAGCTCTCCGGCGACTTTCGTGACACCGTACATCGTGCTGGGTCGCTGAATTGTGTCCTGCGGCGCGGGATCGGGAGGAGTACCGGGACCGAACGCACCGATCGAGCTGGGTGTGAAGACGGCACACTCCGCCTCGCGCGCGACCTCGAGCACGTTCATCAGCGTACCCATGTTCACTTCGTACGCGAGCTGAGGCTTCCGCTCGGCCGAAGCCGAGAGCAGCGCGGCGAGATGGTAGATCGTGTCCGCGCGGTGACGACGAACTGCGTCGGCAATGGCCGCGGCGTCGAGGCAATCCAGCACTTCGAACGGACCTTCCGTGAGCGACCCGTCATCGGGTCGTCTCACATCGCTCGCCAGGACCGCGTCCTCGCCGTAAGCCGCTCGCAGGGCCGGCACCAGCTCGGTACCGACCTGGCCGGCGGCCCCCGTCACCAGAATTCTTTTCATCAACTGCTCCACGCGGAATCGGCCGGCACGTGCGCCGGCAGCGCGCTTAGATTAAGGCCGCGGGCCCGCCCTGCAAGGTTTGACAACCCTGTCAGGCGGTCGTGAGACGGAGCTGCACTTGCCGAACGGGCGCTGGTGCGGTACGCCTTCTGGCCGCGCACGGCATCGGACCATGCGTCACACTCGTATCGGATTGCCATGAGCACCGGATCAGACAGCCCGGAAGATGCGCTGCCGGACCTCGGCTCGCTCATCGCGCGCGCCGCAGGCGAGGGCCGGCTCGACGGGGCCGACGCGGAGGCGGCGTTCAATATCGTGATGGACGGGCGCGCCACGCCGGTCCAGATCGCCGCACTCCTCGTCGCGATGAAGGCCCGACGTGAAACCGCGGAGGAGGTGGCAGGCGGTGTCCGCGCGTTGCGCCGGGCGATGATTCCCGTCGCGGCGTCAGACCCGGACCAGCTCGTGGATACCTGCGGGACGGGCGGCGGCACGCTCACAACGTTCAACATCTCGACGGCGGCGGCATTCGTCGCGGCCGGGGCCGGTGTGCGGATTGCCAAGCACGGCAACCGCTCGTTCAGCTCACGCTGCGGCAGCGCCGACATCCTGGAGGCGCTCGACGTACCGATCGAGCTCTCGCCGGACGGCATGGCGGACGTGCTCGAACGCGCGGGTCTCGTCTTCATGTTCGCACCGCTACTGCATCCGGCCATGCGGCACGTGGCACCGGTACGTCGGGAGCTCCGCATGCCGACGATCATGAACCTGCTCGGACCGCTCACGAATCCTGCCGGCGCGCGGCGGCAGGTGGTCGGCGTATCCGATCCGGCCCTCCTCGAGCTCATTGCCGCGGCGCTGCGCGAGCTGGGGCACGTCCACGCCCTCGTCGTCC
The DNA here is from genome assembly GCA_035461765.1 of Longimicrobiales bacterium. Taxonomy (GTDB): domain Bacteria; phylum Gemmatimonadota; class Gemmatimonadetes; order Longimicrobiales; family RSA9; genus SH-MAG3. The sequence goes on along the minus strand of DATHUY010000061.1, from coordinate 3,312 downwards.
ATGGCGAGCCGGGCATCGATGAGCTGAGTCCCATTGGAGCCACGCGCATGCTCGATGTGCGCGAGGGCGCGATCACCTCGACGACCGTCGATCTCCGCGAGCTGCTGCCAGGACGCGATCTCGATCCGGCCGGCCTCGCAGGCGGCGACCCCGTGGACAATGCGCGCATGGTGCTTCGCATCCTGCGCGGTGAAGCTCCGGACGTTGCCCGGGCAGCTGTCACCGTCAATGCCGCAGCCGCCATATACGTCGCGGGGCTCGCAGACTCCGTTCAGTCCGCTTTCGATATCGCGGAGCAGAGCATCGATTCCGGCCGGGCCCGCGACGCGCTGGACCGTCTGCGCGATGCCGCCAAGGCCGCCGAGCCCGCCCGCTGACCGCCGGACCCGGCACCCCTTCTTCCGAACGGCTCATTCCGACATGAAAATGTCCCGGCGCGCAGGCAACTGCCTTCGCACCGGGACAAGAGACTGCACCGATGAGCCGTTCGGAAGAATGGGTGCCGCGTCCGAGCGCCGATGAGTCGTTCGGAAAAATGGGTGCCGCGTCCGAGCACCGATGAGCCGTTCGGAAAAATGGGTGCCGCGTCCGATCAGTTGGACGAAACGACCGCCCTCACCGTGAACGGCCCCGCGATCGGGCTCTTCATCAGGCTGACGAACACCACCAGCGTGTTTCGCCCCGTCGTGCGGCCCACCATGAATGTGCGCTTTCGCATCTCAATACCTCCGGATGACGCCGACCACCACTCCCTGGACCATCACTTCTTCTGACGGAAAGAACATCGGAGACATCGTCACATTCGCCGGCTGCAGCCGCACCCGGCCATCGCGCTCGCGATAGAACTTCTTCACCGTCGCCGAGTCCCCGTGTACCAGCGCGACCACCATCTCGCCGTTGTCGGCGCTGTTGCGTGAGTTGACGATCACGTAATCGCCGTCCCGGATCTGCTCGTCGATCATCGAGTCGCCACGGACCTTCAGCACGTAATGCCGGCCGCTGCGCCCCACCAGATCCTCCGGCACCGCCACACTCTCCTCCTCCGCCACCGCTTCGATCGGCTGGCCCGCCGCCACCATGCCCAGCAGCGGCAGCTCCACCGCACTCACCCCGCCACCCGTCGGGACCAGCTCGATCGAACGGCTCGAGTTCCGACTCTTTCGGATGTACCCCTTGTCGCTCAGATTCTCGAGATGCTCGTGCACCGTCGCGAGCGACGTGTAACCGAAGTTCCGCGCGATCTCTTCGTAGCTCGGCGGGTACCCGTACTCGGCCAGAAACAACTCGAGAAAATCGAGGATCTCTTTCTGACGCTTCGTCAACGGCATCTCGACGCCTCCGTTCAGGCTCGGATCGTGGCCTCGAGTCCGGCGCGCTGTCCGCGACGCGCGCTGGATCCGGAAGCCGAAGAACAACCGAAAGGCAGTATACCCGAAGGTGACCCGAAACGCAAGACATTTGTCCGGCGTGCTCCGCCAGATTGTCGAAGTCAAGCAGCGCGAGGTGGCAGCGCTGAGGCCGGATGCCGATGGCCTGCGGAGAAGGGCGGAGTCGCGGGCGCCCGCGGCCGGCTTCGAAGAGGCGCTGCGGGCGCGGACCACAGTAGGGGTGATCGCGGAGGTGAAGCGCCGTTCACCGTCGTCGGGCGAGATCCGGACAGACGCGCCCGCAGTGGGAGTGGCGCAGGAGTATGCCGATGGCGGGGCCGCGGCCATCAGCGTCCTGACGGACCGGGATTTCTTCGGCGGGTCGCTGTCGGATCTCGAGGCGGTGTCGGACACGGTGGCAGTTCCGCTGCTGCGAAAGGACTTCACGATCGATGCGGTGCAGGTGTACGAGGCGCGGGCAGCAGGCGCGTCGGCGGTGCTGCTGATCGCGCGCGTCCTGGATGATGTCGAGCTCACGGACTTCCACGCGCTTGCGCAGGAGCTCGAGCTTGGGGCCCTGGTGGAGGTGCACGATGAGGAGGAGACGGAGCGGGCGCTGAAGGCGGGGGCGCGCATCGTCGGCGTGAACAACCGGGATCTGGCGACGTTCACCACGGACCTCGCGGTCACGGAGCGGTTGGCACGGTACCTCCCGCCCGACGTGATACTCGTGGGCGAGAGTGGAATTCACACCGCAGGGGATGTCCGGCGTCTGTCCGGGTCGGGCGTCGACGCGGTGCTCGTGGGCGAAGCGCTGATGCGTGCAGCGGATCCGGCCGCGCTCATCGGTGAATTCTCATCTGTTCCGCGGCACCCTCGGTGAAGAGTGGCATCGATGGATCACCGCACGGCGGTCCGGACTGTTTCGCCGATGACCTCGCGGCGCGCACGGTACCGGTAATGGTCGAAGTGAAGATCTGCGGCGTGTGTCGCGCGGAAGACGCGCGCGCTGCCGCGAGCGCAGGTGCGGATTGGGTCGGTGTCATCCTCGCGCCGGGCCGTACCCGTACGCAGACTGTCGGGCAGGCCGCGGTTATCTTCGATGCGGCTGAAGCGCGCCGCGTCGGTGTGTTCGTGGATGCGGCGCCCGCCGTGGTGGTCGCGGCGGCGCGGGCGCTCGCGCTGGACGCGGTGCAGCTGCACGGCGATGAGCCGGTCGACATCGTGCGCCGCATCAGGGACGCTGTGGGGTGCGAGGTGTGGAAGGCCCTTCGTGTCAGGGATGCTGCGCACTACGTGCACGGTGCCGGCACGTATGGTCGTGAGGTCGACGCGCTGGTGCTGGACGGCTGGTCGCCGGGCGCGCACGGGGGCGCAGGTGTGAGCTTCGACTGGAGCGCGGTCGCGGCGGAAGATGTGTCCAGCGGTGCACGCCTCGTGGTGGCCGGCGGCCTCACGCCCGCCAACGTGGCCGCCGCCGTCGCACTGCTCAGGCCGGCTATCGTCGATGTAAGCTCCGGAGTCGAGGAAGTACCCGGTCGGAAGTCGCACGCAGAGATCCATGCATTCATCGCCGCAGCGCGCGGCGTGAGGATTCGAGATGACGGATGATCTGACGCGGTTCGGCGCCTTCGGTGGTCGTTTCGTTCCGGAGACGCTCGTCGCGGCGCTGGACGAATTGACGGCCGCCTGGGATGCGGCAGTCGCGGACGCGACGTTCCATGCGGAGCTCGATGAGCTCCTGCGGGACTATGTCGGACGACCGACGCCACTGTACCGTGCGCGCCGCCTGGGTGACGCGGCAGGGGGCGTGGTCGTCTATCTGAAGCGCGAGGACCTGAACCACACGGGTGCGCACAAGATCAACAACACGCTGGGTCAGATTCTGCTGGCCCGGCGCATGGGCAAGCGCCGCATCATCGCCGAGACGGGTGCAGGGCAGCAC
>DATHUY010000060.1 GCA_035461765.1 Longimicrobiales bacterium | reverse complement strand
AGTTCACATGGCAGCACGTCGTAGCACCAAGGGTGCAGCGAAGAAGTCGAAGGCCAAGACCGCACGCAAGCCGGCAGCTCGCCGGGCTTCGACGCGGACCGCTGCAAAGAAGTCGACGCGCAAGACGGCACGTAAGGGCGCTCGCAAGGCGACCAAGCGCACGGCAGCTCGGAAGACGACCGCCAAGCGTTCGGCCGCCAAGAAGTCGGCGCGCAAGGGCGCCCGCAAGACGACCGCCCGCAAGGGCGCGCGTAAGGGCGCTCGGAAGACGACGGCCAGGCGTTCGACCGCGAAGAAGGCGGCACGCAAGGGCGCTCGCAAGTCGACCGCGCGCAAGGGTGCGCGCAAGTCGACGGCCCGTAAGGGCGCGCGCAAGTCGACGGCCCGCAAGGGTGCACGCAAGTCGACGGCTCGCAAGGGCGCGCGCAAGTCGACAGCCCGCAAGGGTGCTCGCAAGTCGACGGCTCGCAAGGGCGCGCGCAAGTCGACGGCTCGCAAGGGTGCGCGCAAGTCGACGGCCCGCAAGGGTGCGCGCAAGTCGACGGCCCGCAAGGGTGCGCGCAAGTCGACGGCTCGCAAGGGTGCGCGCAAGTCGACGGCCCGTAAGGGTGCTCGCAAGTCGACGGCCCGGAAGGGTGCACGTAAGACGACTGCCAGGAAGGGTGCTCGCAAGTCGACGGCTCGCAAGTCGACCGCACGTAAGGGCGCCCGCAAGTCCACGGCAAGCTCAGCGTCGACGGCCGGCAACGGCGGCGGCGTGAAGTCTGCCGCGGAAGGTGCATTCAACGCAGCGGCCACAACCGTACGGAGCGGCTTCGACGCCGTTCGGGATCGGATGCCCGGCCGCTAGCCGGTACGGCGCCAGAGTGGCGCCGGCGTGATGAAGGAGGAAGCGCCACAGGTCAGCCTGTGGCGCTTTCCTTATGAGGGAGGTGGACATATGGAGGATGCCGGACATCCCGCTGAATATGGCCGGAGCATAAAGGCTCGCTTCGACCGGCGCATTGAAATGAACGTGCCCGACAGGCGCAACGACCGGCTGCACGCGTTCATTGAGAGGGTGAATGCGGACGACGAGTTGTATGCGTTATGGCAGGCGGCGAACGTAAATGCGATCGAGCGGCTGGGCATGACGGACCACGGCCCCGTCCACGTGAAGATCGTGATGAACATAGCCGTCAAGCTGTACCGCCTGCTGGTGGATGGCGGCGTGGAGCCATCGATCGTTCACAACTACGAAATGGATGTCCGGGACGGCGAGGTCATCGTCGCGGCGGGTGCGCTGCTGCACGATATCGGCATGTCCATCCACCGGTCCGACCACGAGGCCTATTCCCTGTTTCTGGCGCAGCCGAAGCTGAAGGATTTCTATGCCGGCATCTACGATCCACGGACCGCTGCGATCATGGTGTCCGAGACCCTGCACGCCATCATCGCCCACCGCTCCGGCGGGCGACCGCTTACGCTCGAAGCCGGTATCGTCCGCATCGCCGACGCGCTCGACATGGCGAAGGGTCGCTCGCGCATACCGTTCGCGCACGGCTCGGTCAGCATCCACTCCATCTCCGCCGCCGCGATAGAGGCCGTTCACATTGACAGTGGCGAAGACAAGCCCGTCCGGCTGAGCATCGAGATGTCCAACTCGGCGGGTGTCTTCCAGCTCGACCAGCTGTTCCGCGAGAAGCTCGCCGGCAGCGGCCTGGAGCCGTACATCGAGCTCGAGGCACGCATCGAGGGGGAGCAGGAAAAGCGGTTGTTCCAGGAGTTCAGGCTGTGAGCCGGGGGAGCAGGGGCAGGGTCAACTTTCACCACAGAGCACTCAGAGCACTCAGAGGGATTGCGGCGTGGGATCTGAGTTCGCCGGCGGGAATAGATTCATCAAATTTGACGTCATGCATTCTGGTGCCCGGAGCCGGCAGCATCACATGCACGCAGAACTATCCTCTGAGTGCTCTGAGTGCTCTGTGGTGAAAATGAATTCCCATTCCCCGTCGCCTCCCCCTTCCCGGAGCCCCCTCGGCACGAGACTCGCGAAACCTCAACCCGCATGGCGAAGCACACTCGTGCCACCGTTCGCGTCGGCGTTGCAGGCTGGGACTATCGTGACTGGAAGGGCGTCGTCAGTTACGGCGGCCGTGGATGCGGTTCAGTTCCGTAAGCTGCTGGAGGGTCGGCGCGTGGCGACTCCGGCTCCGCTGCTCGACGCGTATCCCGATGCACTGAAGGGCTACGCGCGCGCGCGCGTCGGGGGGCGTGCAGTCGCCTGAGCCGTTTGCCGGTCGGGGCGGCCGACGGTATCTTGACGCCGAAAGGCAGTCCCCAGGAACGTTACCGGAGCGACAGCTCAACCATGGCCAGTCCGAGCGAGCACGGCGCGGATAATCCGGGCGAGCGCCGTCTGCACCCCGAGGTATTTCTCGCGCGACGCCGCGCCCGTCTTGAGCATCTGCTGCAGCACCCGCTCGTGCCTCCGCGTTCGTCGGGTGTCAGCGAGGATCGCCGGCAGTTCCTGCGCGAGGAAGCGGAGGAGCTGTACTGGAACGAGCTGGAGTGGGAGAAGCTCACGTCCGAGGAGATGTGCCTGGGCGGGAGCGAACTGGTCGAGCTCACGTTTCCCGGCTTCCTCGCCTTCATCAACGGACTGCTGTTGAAGGAAGTGAACCGCGACTCGCTGGCGCCGGCATCGCCGCGTCCCGAGGTCGTCGAGGACGTGCTGCTGTTCCTGTCGCGCCGCTATCTCGAGCTGCTGGTGGAGACGGAGCCCGCGCGGCGACTCGAGCGCGAGATGACGGAGAGGCTGATCGATCTGGTGTTGTACCGTCTGCACGGTCTGCCTGTCGACGGATTCGATCCCTTCGCGCTGTCGCGCAACGACGAGGACTGATGTCCCGCCACAGCGTGCTGGAGGGAGCGCCCCTGCTCATCGCGCACCGGGGCGGCTCCGGACTCGCGCCCGAGAACACGCTTCCCGCGTTTCTGAACGGCGCCGGCCGCTGGGGCGCGGACATGATCGAGTTCGACGTGCAGGCGTCCGCGGATGGCCGCTGCGTCGTGATGCACGATGCGCTGGTCGACCGCACGACCGACGGCACCGGACCGGTCGCGGAGATGACCTTCGCGCAGTTGCGCGAGCTCGACGCCGGTTACCGCTTCACGGCCGATGGCGGCGCGACATTCCCGTTCCGCGGGCAGGGCGTGCGCATCCCGACGATCGAGGAGGCGCTCGAGACGCTGCCCACCATCCGCATCACGGTCGAGGTCAAGGCTGGCGCAGCGCAGGCTCCGCTCTTCGAGGCGATCCGGCGGTTCAATGCGCGCGATCGTGTGATCGCCGCGGGCATGTTCGACCGTGACCGCTCGCTGTTCGGCACCTATGATGGCGCCATCAGCGGGTCGCTCGAAGAGCTCAAGCCGTTCTGGCTGCGACACCGCATGCGACTGGGTTGGCTCAGGGCACCGCAATGCGACGTCGTGCAGATCCCCGAGGAGTGGAACGGACGGCGTCTGGTCACGGCGCGGCTTGCGCGCGACCTGCACCGGCACGGCATTCCGCTGCACGTGTGGACCGTAAACGAACCCGCCGACATGCATCGGCTCCTGGACTGGGGAATAGACGGCCTGATCTCGGACCGTCCCGATGTGCTCGGACGCGTCCTGCACGAACGGGTGGGTCGTCCGCTCGCGCCGGGGCACGGGGCCGCGTCATGACCCGCCGGGCGCGTGCACCGTTGCGCGCGCGGCTGGACGCGCACCTCGCGCACACACTCCGCGGTCGACAGCGGATTCTCGTCGCGCTCTCGGGCGGACTCGACTCAGTGTTGCTGCTGCACCTGCTGCGCTTCGGTCCTGCACGCGATATCGTCGCCGCCCACTTCGACCATGCCATGCGCCTCGACAGCGGCGCAGACGCGCAGTGGGTGCGCGGGCTGTGCCGTGCCTGGGACGTGCCTCTGGAGATCGCGCGCGCGGAGGATGCGCCATCGTCGGAAGCGGCAGCACGCGAGCTGCGCTATTCGTTTCTCCTCGCTGCCGCCGAGCGCGTGGGTGCCGACGCGGTGGTGACCGCTCATCACGCCGACGACCAGGCGGAAACCGTACTGTTCCGCCTCGCCCGCGGCACCGGCCTCGCAGGGCTGGCGGGGATACCCGTCCGCCGTGGCATTATCGTGCGCCCGCTTCTGCCGTTCACGCGCGCAGAGCTGCAGGCATACGCGGCCGCGACGGGCCTCGGCTGGCGCGAGGACCCGAGCAACCGGAGCCTGCGCTTCGCGCGTAATCGCATCCGTCATCGCGTGCTGCCGGAGCTGGAGCGCGCGCGGCCCGGCGCGACGCGTCGCATTGCACGTCTCGCCCGGGCGGCCGCGGCAGCCGAGCGCGCGTGGCGCGGCATTGTCGACGCGGCCCTGCAGGACGTTGTGGAGTATGACGATGAGCGCGGAATCGTGCTTGCCAGAGAACGCCTGCTCGCGTATGATCCGCAGGCTCGCGCGCGCGTGTTGCGCCATCTGCTGGATCGACTCGGCAGCCGGCCCGATCGCGCCGGAACCCGCGCTGCCATGTCGTTTATCAGATCCGGCGCGAGCGGCGGCGGTGTGGAGCTGGCCGGCGGTGTGCGACTCGAGCGTGAGTTCGATCGACTGAGTCTGCGGCCCGTCCGTACGGCGCAGCAACAGCCTGATGTCGTGCTCAGGATCGCAGATGCAGGGCCGGGAACCGGCATGTTCGTGGCGGGTGGTCAGAAGTACGCGGCGCGCTGGACGCCGGCCGGGCAGGGCGCCCGTGCGGGTCATGCTGCGAGTTTCGATCCCTCCTCACTGCGCTTCCCCCTCGAGCTGCGCGCGTGGCGCGCGGGTGATCGCATCCGCTTCGCATATGGCAGCAAGAAGCTGAAGAGATTGTTTCAGGAGCGGCGCATCGGGCGCGGCCGGCGTGCTGCGCTGGCCGTATTGAGCGACAGTGATGGCGCCGTTCTCTGGGTCGTCGGTGTGGCGCGGTCGAGCGACGCACCGCCTGAGGCCGGGGAGCCGGCTTTCGAGATAACGGTGATGGATGTCGATACCGGGTGACGTTCACGAACGGATGGGCGGCCAGGCCGTCCGGCGCATCATCTATTCACAGCAGGACATCGCGCGCCGCGTCGCGGAGATGGGGCGCGAGATCACGGCGTATTATCCGCCAGGCGAGGATCTGCTGATGGTGGGCCTGCTGAAGGGCTCGTTCATCTTCCTGGCAGACCTCGCCCGCGAGATCGCCCGGCCGATCCACGTCGACTTCCTGGTCGCGTCGAGCTACGGCTCCGGCACCGTGAGCACCGGAGACGTACGTCTGGTGTATGACCCGGAGGCGAGTCTCCGCGATCGCCACGTGCTGCTGATCGAGGACATCATCGACAGTGGTACCACGATCAACCGGCTCATCCCGATGCTGGAAAAGCGGGGGGCCCGCAGCCTGGAGTTATGCGCGCTCCTGCACAAGCGCATCGCGCCCCCGCTCGCGCGGGAAGCGCGCTGGGTCGGCTTCGATGCGCCGCAGGAGTTCCTCATCGGATACGGCCTCGATCACAGCGAGAACTACAGAAATCTGCCTTTCATCGCGAGC
>DATHUY010000059.1 GCA_035461765.1 Longimicrobiales bacterium | reverse complement strand
GGGGCACGACGTGCGCGTGTTCGCCCACAGCGGCTACCACACTGGACTGAGCGACCGCATCATCGAGCACCGCCTCGAGGACCGCGTCGTTCCCTATCCGACCACCTTGAAAACGCTGCGTCGTTTCATCGTCCCGCTTGTGAAAGCCGGGTTGCGCCAGCCCGTCCGTGCAGCGCGTTGGGTCCGCGCGGGTCGTCAGGCGGGAGAGCCACTGAAGATCGCCGTCATGCACGCAGCGCGGCTCCTGCTGCTGCCGGATGAACCGCCCGATCTGATTGTCGTGCACAATCTGACGCCGGCTGTGATGTATCGATTGCTCCCACAGCGGTACCATCATACGCCGCTCGTTCTGTACTACCACGGGGGCGAGGTGTCGATGCAGCGGCCCGTGGCGCGGCCCGCGCGCGGCTTTGAAGCGCCGCACTTCGTGCTCGCCGCCACCCGCTACGTGCTCGAGGAGGCTGTCTCGCGTGGCTGCGATCGCGCCAGACTCAGGATCAACCCGCTTGGATTCGATACCGATCTGTTCACACCGACTCTGCCGAAGAAGTATCGCAGCGATGGCGTGCTTCGGTTCATTTCCATCGGCCGCGTGCATGAGGAGAAGGGCATTCGGCACGCCGTCGAAGGCGTGCGGCTTGCCGTCGAGCAGGGACTGGACCGCATCCACTACACTGTCGTCGGCGCGGGACCTCTCGTCGAACCGCTGCGCGAGCTCGCGCGTACGTACGGCATCGACGACAAAGTCACGTTCACGGGCGTGCTCCCGCGTGAGCACGTCGTCAGGGAACTGGAGCGCGCTGACGTGCTGCTCCTGCCCAGCGTGCCCATTCCGACGTGGCAGGAAAACCAGGCGTGCGTCATGCAGGAGGCCATGCTGATGCATCTGCTCGTCGCGTCTTCACGTACGGGTGGAGTCCAGGAATCCATCCCGGAGTGCATGCATACCTTCAGCTTCGATCCGGCTGACCCCCGCGGCATCGCCGCATCGATTGCCAGGCTGTATCAACTCGGCACGGCCGACTTCGAGCTGCTGGGGCAGCAGGCCCGCAAGTTTACCGAGACCCATTACGACATCCGGGTCGTGACGAGTGAAATGCTCGAGCTCGGCCGTTCAGCCGTGCAGTCAACGGGCACGCGACGGCCCTGATGGAGGCGTCGAGCGCCGGTTGAATCCGGCCTGAATGCGCGGCTCTGACGCGCCACCGATGTGACAGAGCCCCTCGCGAGAATCTCGTGAGGGGCTCTGCGTTCACATGTTGCACGACCCACGGCAGGCGAGCCGTCTTACGACCTGGGATCAGGACTGTCCGAGTTCCAGGTTCTTCCTGCGACGACGCCGAGCGGCGCCGGCGAGGCCCAGCAGACCCGTACCCATGAGCGACAACGAAATCGGCTCCGGCGTCGAGTAGACCTCGAAGACGTGATCGTTGTAATCCCAGTCCACATTGAACGCGGCATTCGTACAGTCAATGCCTGACGGTACGTTGGGACTGTTGCAGAGGTCCTCGAACCCGACGGCGTAGTGATACGCGCCGAGCTGAGTGACCTTTGCGTGAATGCGACCGTCCGCATTCCAGGCACCGGCACCGGTGTAGAACCAGCCGTTCGTCGTGCCGTTCACCGGAACCGTAAAGAGGTTCTGGACGAACAGCCCGAAGTTCAGCTCGGTGTCCTGTGCCCATGCGCCCGCCAGCTGATTCCACGCGAACTTGTCGACGCCGATCTGGGCCGACCCGTCCACGACGCTGTTGGGCGCCGCCTGATTGGAGAACATGTACTGCCCGGTGAAACCACCACCGATCGGGTCCTGACTCGGACCCGGGTTTACCGCGGCGAAGAACCACGATTCCGAGCGAAGCGCCGCCGAGAAACCGATGAACCTCACGAACGTGGGTCCGCCCCACGTGAGGATCGGCGACGTGCTTCCCAGTGGAATCGCAGCGCTCGCCGGAGCGGCACCTACCCCGAGCGTGGCCACTGCGGCCAGCGCGAGGATACTGCGTTTCCCTACCATCCTACCCCCTTTGGAGAGTTGTGCGACACAACATGGTCCATCTGCACAGCCTTTCCTCTCGCTAATGTTCAGTGCGGTAGACGAGCCCTCCTTTCACGTCTGCCGACTTCGAGAGCCGACGGGACGGTCGCCCTGCCCGCCAACCAGCCATTCCGAAAGCGAGAGTCGTCGGAATGCCAGCCCCGATGATGAGAAGTGCACGAAGCACGATGAGGTCGAGGCCCTGTCGAACGGCAGGATCGACAGACCCGCGGACCTGAAGGAAATCGAGCGTAAAGAGTGCGGCCGCGATCATCAGCACCACCATGGTGACGATGTTGACGACACCGAGCACACGCAGCGTCCTGCGATGTCCGCCCAGCAGCGCGGCACCCATCAGGACGGCGAGCGCGAAGATGAAGCTGATGACGGCGGCCGACAGCAGGCCCGCCGCACCAAAACGCCATGCAACGTCGCCGAAGCGGGGTGGGAATATCTGCACCAGCGGCTCGCTGACCGCGCCCACGATCAGCAGCGCGCCCATCAGGTACAGGGCCCAGGAAAATCTACCGTATTCCGCCACGTTCGTTGCCATTCTACTGCGGGAGTGCCCGATCGACGGCCGGCGCCAGCTCGGCCGCAACGCGCGTCGCGATCTCGAGAGCATCCGACTCGGTGGTCTGGACGGGGACGACGATCCGCACGAGCGCCTCATCGCTGCGCTGCCGCAGGACGGAGTCCTTGAGCAGATCGTACTTCACGCGGTACTCGTTCGCCTCGATGCGGCCACGGCCCTGATACCAGTACAGGACGAGCGCCGACTGCGCCCCGCGCTTCAGCAGGTAGCGGTTCACGGTCGCCCGGCCGGCCGGTGTCTGAATGGAATGCGTGCCATTCTGGAGTGCTTCCCATCCGGCGCCCGGGAGACAGTTCTTCGGCGAATGGATCGACGTGCCCTGCCGCTGCGACTCGTAGTAGCCCACGTAGACCGAATAGTCGTAGCCCGGAGCGTTCGCCGCCTGCGGCATGTTGTAGTAGCGCAGCAGGTAGTTGCTCATGCCGGCAACGCGCTGCTCCTCCTCCGGCACTTCGACATCGCGGCTCACACGACCCTGCATCACCGTGGGCACCGTCGTGTCGAGCGATTCACGCAACGGCATGACCCGCTGCGTATCGATGCCGACAGTGAACAGTGCACCGACGCCGAACATCGCGGCGGGAGCCCACATCATCAGGCGCGTCATGCCGTACCTCCGCGCCGCAGCGACGCCCAGAGTGTCTCGCCCTGCGTCATGACCCAGGCGGTCGCGCCGAGGATCCCGAACGCCAGCACGAAGATGACCCAGCCTTCGGTCATGTGCATGAACCCCTGACCGAACGCCGGGTCCACGAAGTACACGAGGAAACCGGTGAGGAAGACACGCACGCCGTTCAGCATCACCGCCACGGGGATGGTGATGGCGAGCAGGAGCAGCCGCGTCACCGGATACTTGAGCCACAGTCCGCCGACCAGAACGCCCAGCGCCAGCAGCGCCGTCAGCGAGCGCAGTCCGCTGCAGGCCTCCGTAACAAACAACGACTGTCCCGGGATGTGTATGACATTGCCGGAGAGCATGACCGGGATGTGGCGCCATTCGAGCATCGCCGCGCCCATCTGCGACGCGAGCAGCTGGAGCGGCAGCGCGAGCGTACCCATGACGACTGCGGGGATCGGCACGGAAAGCAGCAGCAGCGTGACCGGCAGCCACCAGTGGAGCAGCTGACGGAAGCCGTAGCGCATGATAATGAGCCCGGCCACGGCAGCCATGAGCGACATGCGCATGGTGAACAGCTCCGCGGCGAGGCCGGATACGTAGCGGAGCAGTACGGCGCCAACAATGATGGTGAGGCCGAGGATCGGCTGCCGGGCGGCGTTGGGCGCGACGCCACGCTTCCACGCCAGGAAGAGCGCGAGCGGGCCGAGCAGAAGCCCGTGACCCGCGTCGGGATCATTCCACCAGTCGCGCCCCAGCGTCGTGATGGGCTGCCAGTAAAGTACGAGAAACGCCAGCCCCGTAATCAACAGGACCAGCGCGCCGCGTCGCTGTTCTTCACCCACCGCCAGTGCGGCGGTGGGTGGACGCTCCATCGTGGTGATATTCACCGTCCTCACCAGCCGCCCTTGCCGAGCAGCACCACCGGTACCGTCTTCAGCATGATCTTGAGATCGCGGACGGCCGAGACGTTGCGCGCATACTCCAGGTCGTAGCGGATCTTCTGCCGCACGTCGTCGATATTGCGATCATACGGCTGGTTGATCTGTGCCCAGCCGGTGATCCCGGGGAGAACACGCTGCCGCTCGTGGTAGCGGTCCACCACGTCGCGCAGCTCCAGGAAGATCCGCGGCTGTTCAGGACGCGGACCGACGATGTTCATGTCGCCCTTGAGGACATTGATCAGCTGCGGCAGCTCATCGAGACGGTACGTACGAAGGAAGCGCCCAACCTTCGTGACGCGGTCGTCACCCGGCATCGCCCAGACCTCGGCGCTCGAGTTGCCGTCCGTCATCGTGCGGAACTTGTAGATCGTGAAAAGACGGCCACCGTAGTCGACCTTGCGGCGCCAGTTGCCGCCGCTGCCGTGGCGCCGGTCGACTCCGACCCGCGTCTGCTTGAAGAAAACGGGGCCCTTCGACGTGAGCTTGATGGTGACCGCGATCAGCATCATGAGCGGGATCAGCAGCACCAGGGATACCGCAGCGACGATGATGTTGAGCAGCCGCCGCGCCTGGACGGCGCGGCTCGTCTCTGCGACATCGCGCACCAGCACCAGCTCGCTCCGATTACCCCAGGCATGATCCGAGGCAACCAGTTCCGACACGGGACGGTACATCCTCTCCGCCGTACTCGCCATGCAGACAACTCCATATTCGATTGACGACCGGAAGCAACGGTTCCGATCACAATGAGCGCTGTTTCGTGGCGCCTCTTTGGAGCATGGTGCGTGCACAACGGCGCCAGCCGTTTCGGACAGCGCCCAAGTCGCTGCGGGAGTTGACTATGCGAGGTTTTTGCGAGCAGGCAAAACCAGCTCCGGGCGTGGCACTGTGGCGACTGTTGTGGGGTGTCCCCCACAGATATCGGAGGCGGAAGGCCGGGAGACTACAGTGTCGGTGCCGGTGGCAGGTCGAGCCGGAAGGAGAAGCGGGTGCCCCATCCCTCGCTCGACTCCAGCTCCAGCTCAGCACCCATGGCGGAGACGAGGCGACGGCAGATTGCGAGGCCGAGACCGGTGCCGGAGAAGGCGTAGCCGGTCTGCCGGTTGGGGACGCGGCGGAACGGTTGGTAGAGAGTCTCGAGGGCGTCCGGGGCAATGCCCGGGCCGGAGTCGCGGACCGAGAACTCGACCAGGGTGCCCTCGACGGAGGCGGCCGAGACTTCGACGGCGCCTTCGTTCGTGAACTTCAGCGCGTTGGTCGTGAGGTTGAGCAGAACCCGGCTCAGGGCGATCGGGTGGCCCAGGCGCTGAGCGGACGAGAGCCGCTCAATGCGCAGCGTCAGCCCCTTCTCCTCTGCCGTGGGCGTGACCAGGTCGCGGACGGAGGAGAGTATTTCGTTCACGGAGAACGACTGGGGCGTAGCGTTGGCGAGGTGCTTGCCGCCGCGGGCGACCTCGATCATGTCGCTCGCCATCCCGACCAGCCCCAGCGCCGCGCTGTAGATGATGCCCACCTGCCGCTTCTGGACATCGTTCAGGGTGCCGCTCTGGCCGCGATGCAGGATTTCGGACAGGAACAGGATCGAGGTGAGCGGCGAGCGCATGTCGTGCGCGACCTCGACGACCAGTCCCAGTCCGCCGCGGTCGGCCAGTTCCGCGGCGAACGACTGCTCGAGCACGGGCTGACACGCCGCTCGTGCCGCTTCGAGGCGCTCAAGCGTCTCGAGCATTTCGGTGGAGGACGGCGGGTCGTCCGCCCACGACTTCAGGATGTCGGCGCGCAGCAGGTCCACGATGCGGCGACGGAGCACGAGCGTGGCGCCGTGCTCGTCATCATCGGCTGCCGGGATGATGCGTGAGGGCTGTAGTATCCAGACGAGATGACGGGCGAGGTCCGCGTCGCCGAGCATCTCGAGCTCGACGGGCGGAGCCGCCATCAGGCGCGACGCCGCTTCGCGAAGATGCGGCCCTGCCAGCAGTCCCACGGCCTGCAGGGCCTGAGCTGGATCAATGACGGACGCCGATTTACGCGGGGGTTCCGGAACCACGCACTTACTTGCTCGTGATGATCGTGTCGCGCTGGAGTCCATGCTTCTCCATGAGCCGGTAGAGCGTCGTCCGGTCCACACCTGCTATGCGTGCGGCCTTGGACATGTTCCCACCGGCCCGACCGACGAGCCAGGTCAGATACCCGAGCTCGAAGTGCATGAGGACCTTTTCTCTCACTCCATGATAGCTCTCTTCGCCCATGTCGTCCATGTCGATGATGCCCGCCGACCGCGCCGCGGGCGCCGGACCGCCCCCACTCATGTCGGGCAGATCCTCGACACCGACCTGCGCCCCGGGCTCCAGCAGGACCACGGAGTGCTCGATCACGTTCTGCAGCTCACGCACGTTGCCCGCCCAAGCCCGGGCCTGCAACGACTCGATCGCGCCGCTGGTAAACGTGGGCTCCGGCGCCCCGTTCTCACGGTGCTGCGCCCAGTAGCGAGTGAGGAAGTGCTGTGCCAGAACGGGTATGTCGGACGGCCGCTCCCGCAGGGGCGGAATATGAATGGGCACGACGCACAGCCGGTAGTAGAGGTCCTGCCGCATCACATCGTCGCTGCCGCCGCTTCGCAGGTTGCGGTTCGTGGCCGCGATGAAACGCACATTCACGACCGCGTCCGTCGTCGTGCTGCCGAGACGTCGGACGACGCCGTCCTGGATGACGCGCAGGAGTTTCGCCTGCAGCGGCGCCGGCATCTCCGTGATCTCGTCCAGGAACAGCGTCCCGCCGTTGGCCACCTCGAGCAGGCCCGCCTTGTCCTTCACGGCGCCGGTAAACGCGCCCTGCACGTGACCGAACATCTCCGTTTCCAGCAGCGCCTCGGGCAGCGCTGCGCAGTTGACCGCCACCAGCTGCCGGCTGCTGCGCCGGCTGTGATGATGGATGAACTGCGCGATCTGCTCCTTGCCGGTCCCGCTCTCGCCCGAGATGAAGACCGATGCGTCCGTCGCCGCGACCTTCCGCGCCAGCGCGACGACCCGCTGAAACGCCACCGAGTTGCCCAGCAGCGTGACCTTCTCGCTGTGCCCGTGTTTCTTCTCGAGCGTGCTCTCCAGAGCCTTCGACTCCCGACCCACCAGCACCGCGTGCGCGGCACGACCGA
Source organism: Longimicrobiales bacterium (assembly GCA_035461765.1). Lineage (GTDB taxonomy): Bacteria > Gemmatimonadota > Gemmatimonadetes > Longimicrobiales > RSA9 > SH-MAG3. The sequence goes on along the minus strand of DATHUY010000059.1, from coordinate 13,263 downwards.
TCAGGATCTGAAGGTGACTGGCCGCGAACGGCTTCGGCAGGTAGTCCCAGGCTCCGGCCCGCAGAGCCGCAATGCTCGACTCGACGCTCGGATTCCCCGTCATGATGATCGCGATCGTGTCCGGATGCGTCTCGAGACAGGTCTCCAGCAGCTGCATCCCGGAAACCTGCGTCATGTGCAGGTCCAGCAGCACGATGTCGAAAGGGCGACGCTTCAGCATGACCAGCGCGTCCATGCCCTTGCCGCAGACACTGATGTCGAACCCCTCCACGCCGAGCACGCTCGCGCAGCTCTCGCGCAGCGTGTGCTCGTCGTCGACGATCAGGACACGGATCGATTTCTTGACATCGTCCGTCAGCGACAGCATCTCTGTTGCGTTCACGTTGTCCCATCCTGTGCGGCTGCGGCCGTTCGCGTGCGGTGGCGTGCGTGCCCCTGCGGGCGCGCGCTCACTGTTATCTTCGAGCATTGCGGTTCCCCTCGGCGACGCCCGCGGCCTGGAACGAAGCGTTGCGTCGTCAGCAGTCTGACAATGGTCCTGTGGGGCGGGGTCGGCCGGTCCGGATCCGCGGCACTCGGGTCATGCAACGGCAGGACCGACCGCACTGTGGCGCGACCCCAACATTAAACAAACCATTGGCGTTGCGTCAATAACGCGGTTTTTGCGGCAGGCGCGGAAGCCTCCTGCCGGACCCATATGTAGAGCGGGCGCAACGCTCTCGGGCGTGCTTGTGTTGCGGTCCTGCCATAGAACGCGGACCGCGCCCGTGACTGCGCGCCATAAAGCGTTGCCGGACTTCATCGCTGCCCCGCGGCAAGCGGTTTGCCCGAAGGGGCGCAATAGAGCGGTATACGCACTCCCGTGAAAGAAATGATGGACCATGAGTGATCACAGGAATTTGCCTGTCCCCGGCGAGCCCGACGGCGGACTCACGCCCTACGACGGCTGGCAGCCGCCGCCGCCGCAGGACGAGGAACAGGCAGGTGGTGTGAACCTGAAGCGCTACCTTGCGGCGGTGCTGCGATACAAGTGGATCATCCTGGCGCTCGTCGCAGTGGGCACGGTGGTGGGCTGGTACGCGGGGCGCTTCGTGGAGTTGAGGTATCGCGCGCAGGCGACAGTGCTGCTGGGATCGATGACGGCCCAGGACAAGGGCCAGGGCCCGATCCAGTCGTCGGACCTGCTGGGCGGAGCGGACTGGCTGTCGCTGCTGCGGTCGTTCGAGGTGCTCGATCACGTGGCCTGGCAGGAGCGCCTCTACCTGGAGTATGCGGCGAAGGACAGCGCTCTGATGCGCACGTTCTCCATCGACACGGTGTTCGCCCCGGGTGAATACACGCTGCGGGTGAGCAAGGATGGCGGGCAGGTGCACTTGCTGACGGGTGAAGGCCTTCAGATCGAGACGGTGCGGCCGGGCGAGAAGATCGGTGTCGGGCAGGGCTTCATCTGGCAGCCGGAGGCGCGGCTGCTGACGGCTGGAAGGTCGTTCGACTTCACCGTCGTGACGCCGCGGGAGGCGGCGGTGCAGCTGGGCCGTCAGCTCGGGCTGAACCTGCCGAAAGGCAGCACGTTCATCGGCATCAGCTATGTGACGAACAGTCCGAAGGCGGCGGCGGCGGTTGTCAATACGACAGTGGACCGCTTCATCGCGGTCGCCACGGAGCTCAAGAACGCGAAGGTCGTGGAGCTCCGGGACCTGCTGGCGCAGCAGCTGATCCGGGCGGAGACCAACCTGGCCATAGCAGACCAGGCGCTGCAGGCGTTCCGCGGCCAGACGATCACACTGCCGCGCGAGGGGTCACCGCTCGCGATGACACCGGGTCTGGCGCAGACACAGGCGCCGGTCACGAACGCGTACTGGCAGATGAAGATGCAGAGGGACGCGCTGAACCGTGACCGGGAACGCATCATGGCGGCGCTGCGTGTAGCCGAGCAGGACTCGCTGTCCGTCGACGCATTGAGTGCCGTGCCGTCCGTGCAGCAGTCGCCGGAGCTGAACCAGGCGCTCTCGGCGCTCGCCTCGGAGCGGGCCAACATCCGCGCGCTCCGGCAGCAGTACACGGATGAGCATGCGCAGGTAGCGCAGGCGCGCAATCAGCTGACCATGCTCGAGCGCCAGACGGTGCCCGAGCTGGCCGGTCGCGTTCTGGAGAACATCGAGTCGGAGAGCCGCAACCTCGAACAGCTGATCAGTGCGGCGGGCAGCGAGATGCAGGACATTCCCGATCGCGTGGCAGAAGAGTGGAAGCTGCAGCGTGAGCAGCTGTCCGCCGAGCGGCTCTACACGGATGTGCGACAGCGCTTCGAAACGACGCGTCTGGCGACGGACGCCACGGTGCCGGACCTGCGCGTGCTGGACAGCGCGAGCCCGCCCAACCGGCCGGTTGCGGATCCGCGTCTGAAGATGCTGTTCATGGGCGTGGTGATCGCCCTGGGCCTGGGCCTCGCCCTCGCGATCCTGCTCGACATGATGGACCCGCGACTGCGTTACGCCGATCAGGTGACACGCGGACTCGGACTGTCAGTCGTCGGAGCGGTGCCGAACCTGGCGACCGCGCGGCGCGGCCAGCTGGCGGCGCCGGACTCGCAGAAGGTGGTCGTGGAGGCGCTCCGGGCCGTGCGCCTGGGACTTTCACACGCCCACGGCAGCGCGGGCCCGCTCATGGTCACGATCTCGAGCCCCGGCAGTGGCGACGGGAAGACGTTCATCACCTCGAATCTGGGGTTGTCGTTTGCGGGCCTGGGCTCGCGCGTGCTCATCATCGACGGCGACACGCGCCGCGGCGACATGCATCGACTGTTCGGCCTGGATCGCAAGCCCGGCCTCACCGATTACCTCGCGGGGACGCTCGACGGCTCGAAGCTGATCCGCGCGACGAAGTTCGAGGGTCTCAGCGTCATCACGAGCGGCAGCCGACGCGATGGCTCGCCGGAACTGCTGTCATCGCCGCGCATGAGCGCCCTGCTGGCGCAGATCAAGCCGCAGTTCGATGTCATTCTCGTCGACAGCCCGCCGCTCGGCGCCGGCATTGATCCCCTCGTGCTCGGTACCATGGCGGGCAGCATGCTGCTGGTGATGCGCACGGGCAACACGGAACGCAGCATGGCGCAGCAGAAGGTCGAGATGCTCAACCGCCTGCCTGTCCGCCTGCTCGGCGCCGTCCTGAACGGCTTCGACTCCGTGGAAGGGTACCAGTACTACTCGTACATGGAGAACTACGAGACCACCGAGGAGACGGACGAGGGAGAGAAGCTGCTCCAGCCGGCCAACGGCTGACAGCACGCCGAACGCACTGCTGAAAACGGCTGAACTTCCTGCGGGACCGGAAGTTCAGCCGTTTTTCATGCCGGCTGCCCGGCTGCGTGCAGCACTCTCCGCTGACTGTGCGGGAGCCCTGCATGCAGGAGGTTCAGTCGGTCAGTTGCGGGACTCGGGAGTCTGGGTGAAGAACCGGACGGGGCTCTGATCTCCGTCGCCGCCCCGCAGGGCCTCGGCGGCCCGGATCAGGACCTCCGTGGGCGCGATCGAGGCGTCATGCATGTCCGGCACTGCGTAGCACCCGAATCGCACCTGCCACTCCGTTCCCGGATCGGGGGCACTCCTGCCCACAGCCTTCCTGAGTCGCTCCGCCAGACCCAGCACGCCATCGTCGTCGGTATCGGGAGCCAGAATGACGAACTCGGTTGGGCTCATGCGACCTATGGCATCGGATGCACGTCCCTCTGCCATCAGCGTGGCCGCGAACGACCTCACACTGGCCGCCGTCCACGTGGAGCCGAACGGGAGCGGCTCGGCCGTGGCCGCACCAGCGGCAGCCCCAGGCTCGGCAGACAGCACGACGCACGCGAGCGGGCGGTGGTGCCGCGAAGCACCGGCGGCCAGCTCCGCAATGCGGCGCAGCAGGCCCTGTGTGTTGTACAGACCGGTGTCAGGATCGAGCAGACCCTGATCGCGCGTGTCATCGCTTGCGAGCTTCGCCCGCACCCACGCGTCGATCTTCAGGAACATCTCCTCGCTGTCCATTGGCAGCGAACACGCCTCCCACGCCCCGGCGCGCAGCGCCTCGATCTTGGAATCCCTCGGCCAGGGACCGGTGGAGATCAGCACCACCGGCGTAGTGGGACCGACCACACCCTGCTCGCGCAGAGCCCGGCAGAAGTCCGTGCCCGACATGTCACGAAGCTCCTGGTCCACCACGAGGAGGTCGGGCGCGGTCTCGCGAACCCGTTCCAGCGCCTGCGTGCCGTTGAACGACCGCAGTACCGCATAGCCCTTTGGTGAGAAGATCGTGACCATCGAGAGGGAGACCCATTCCTGTCCTGTTACGATCAGGGCAAAAGGGGGCCGCCTGTACGGGCTATCCGGGTTCACCATGCCAGTTACACAGCCTTGTGTGGTCACATTGATGTACTGCAGTCGGGCCGCGATGATGCACGATTTGTGCGCAATGAGGGGATCACGTAAGTCCATTCAAATCAACACCCTCGCACCGCCCCGGGTGCGGCGCGAACACAGAAGTGCGGCACCGGAACAACGGGTGTTCACACACCGCCATCGAACCCGGGTTGTTGTCGGGCCGCCCGCAGTTGTGTTGGAGCGCCGCAACGAAGCGGCGGCTCCCGGCCGCACGGATATTCCGCCTAAGTTGTTGCTATTGCTGGATTTGACTGGAACGACACGCTCGGGCCCCGATCTTGACAACAGTACCATGCAAGTAACGATGAACGCTGCAAACAGGAGGAACCGATGCGCTGCCCGGAGTGCGGTCGGTGGAAGCGAATGCCATTGGAAAACAGGCTGGAACGCAGAAGCCTGCTCGAGTTGCAGACGACTCGCGTTGCCTGCGTCTGCGCGGGTCAGCACGACTCGCTGCTGCGACTGCTGACGCTGCTGGCAATGTGCGGAGTGGACCCGACGGCGCCGCCCGTCCTGGGGCCAATGGCCGGCTGAGGTCGGATGTGCACCATCAGCGCTTGCGTTATACTCCATACAGGACGAGGTCGCTCGCCCGAGCGACCCTGAGGACTGCGCCATCACGAGAGTAATCGCCACGGCGCAGCATCACCGCCGCATCGGACGCTCCGGGGCGGCAGCCAGACACGGGTCATCATGAAGTTGCGCACTCTCCAGATCGTTCTCCTTACCGCGCTCACAGCCGCGACGGCTTCAGCACAGACTGCGCCGCCGCAGAGCGGTGCGGGCGCGTGGGACCCGACCGGGCTTCAGCTGACGCGGCCGGAGCTCGAGGCGCTGCTCACGGAATACGAGACCATGGCGACGTCGTCCTCGTACAGCGGCAAGCTGCGCCAGCGGGCAGAGGCCGAAGCGGCCCTGATCCGTCAGCGGCTGAGCGAAGGCGATCTCCGTGTGGGGGACCGCATTGAACTGATCGTCGAGGGACACGCCAACCTGACGAACACGTTCAACGTGGTGGCGGGCCGCATCGTCGTGCTGCCCGGTCTGGCACTGACGCCGACCGAGGTGCCACTCGACGGCGTGCTGCGTTCGGAGCTCCAGCCGCACATGCAGAAGTTCATTGAACGGTTCATTCGCAATCCGGTCGTGCATGCCCGCTCACTCGTGCGACTCGAGGTCATGGGCGCGGTGGGCAAGCCGGGGTTCTACATGCTGCCCTCTGACATGCTGTTCAGTGAAGCCCTCATGGCCGCCGGCGGCGTGGCGGGCGCTGGTGATCTGGACAGGATCCGTGTCGAGCGGGGCGGCGAAGTGATCTGGGATCGGGATCAGGTGCGCGAAGCGATCCGTGAGGGCCGTACACTCGATCAGCTGAGCATCAATGCAGGCGATGCCATCTTCGTCGACCAGAAGACGAGCCGGTTTACCCAGGTCAGGACCGTGTTGGGTGTAATATCGAGCCTGGGTGCAATTTTCTGGATGGGCCGGCGGGCGGGTGTTTTCTAGAGTCTGGCGGTCCGGCACGCACCTGAGGTGACTGCGAAAAACGCCGGGGTTCTGACGAGCCCCGGCGTTTTTTCGTTGCCTCAGTTGAACGTGATCGTCGGCTGCTGAGTCAGCTGTACGCCGCGCACGGTCACCCTCACTGTCACCGTCTCCGCCACGGTGTCCGTAACCGGGAACTCGAACACACCAGGCGGTCCCGACTTCTGCGTCACGGCGCCGTAGGTTCCGCTGCCGCTCACGGTAATACTGAAATCCGCGCTGGTGAGGCCACTCATGCGGTTATTGTTGGCGTCACGCACAGATACGGTCACGATCGATGACGCGACACCGTCGGCGGTGACGCCGGATGTCGGACTGGCCACCACCGTGCTCAGCGAGGGACTGGCTCCCGTTGCAACGAAGGTGATCGTCGGCTGCTGCGCCAGCTGCACGCCGTCAGCCGTCACAGTCACCGTGACAGTCTCGGGCACCGGATCCGTGACGGTAAACGTGTAGGTGCCAGGTGTGCCGCCGGGGCTCACGGTGCTCGCCTGCCCGCTTCCCGTGAGAGTCACCGTGAAGTCGGCATCAGTGAGACCCGTGACAGGATTGCCGTTCGCATCCGCCAGCGTGACGCTCACTGTGGAAGCAGCGACACCGTCGGCCAGGACACCACTCGTCGGGTTCGCTGACACACTGCTCTGCGCAGCGGACACGACGCCGGCCACGAATCCGATTGTCGGCTGCTGCGTCAGCTGCACGCCGTTCGCCGTCACCGTTACGGTCACGGTTTCGGCCACCGTATTGGAGACCGTGAACGTATAGCTGCCGGGCACAGTGCCGGCGGTCACGGTGCCCGCCTGGCCGCTGCCGCTGACACCGATCGAGAGCGCCGCCCCGCTGATCGGATTACCGCTCGCGTCCTGCAGCGTCACGGTCACTGTCGACGCGTCGACACCGTCCGCCGTCACACCGCTCGTCGGACTCGCAGAAGCGCTGCTCTGAGCGGCCGATACACCACCGGCCCCGAACGTGATCGCCGGCTGTTGCGTCAGCTGAACGCCGTTGACGGTCACCGTCACCGTCACGGTTTCGACTGCTGTGTTCGTCACCGGGAACGTATACGTGCCGGCCGTCGGTCCCGCGGATACGGCGCCCGCCTGGCCGCTGCCGGTCACACCGATAGTGAACGCGCTGCCCGCGACTCCGGCGATCGGGTTGCCGGTCGCGTCCTTCAGCGACACCGTCACGGTAGAGACATCGGCGCCATCAGCCGTGACGCCGCTCGTCGGGCTCGCAGCAACCGTGCTCTGCGATGCCGAGATCGGGCCCGGCACGAAGCCGATCGTCGGCTTCTGCGAGATCACCACGCCGCTGGCGGTCACGGTGACGGTTACGGTCTCCGCGACGGTGTTTGTCACCGTGAACGTGTAGGTCCCCGGCGCAGCCGCGGCGCTCACCGGACCGGCCTGCGCACTGCCCGTGACGGCGATCGTGAAGCTGGCGGGCGACACGCCACTGAGCGTGTTGTCGTTCGCGTCGCGCAGCGTAACGGTCACGGTGGATGCCGCGGTGCCGTTCGCGGTTACGCCCGTCGCCGGATTAGCGACCACGATACTCCGCGGCGCCGACACACCCGTGCTGAAGAACCCGATCGTCGGCGTCTGCGTGAGCTGCACGCCGCCAGCCGTGACAGTGACGGTCACGGTTTCGGCGACGGTGTTCGTCACCGTGAACGAATACACACCCGGTGCGCCGGTTGCGGTGACCGCACTCGCCGTCGCACTTCCGGTGAGCGAGATCGAGAAGCCGGCACCCGCGAGCCCGCTCACTGGATTGCCGTGCGCATCCCTGAGCGTGACCGTGACGGTCGATGCGGTGATGCCGTCGGCGGCCACGCCGCTCGCCGGACTGGCGACCACTGCGCTGCGCGCGGGATCGATGGCGCCCGGTACGAATCCGATGGTGGGCTGCTGCGAGAGCTGCGTGCCGCCCGCCGTAACCCTCACTGTGACGTTCTCCGCCACGGTATCCGTGACCGTGAACGTGTATCGTCCGGGCGTGCCGCTCGCGGTCACCACACCGGCCTCGGCGCTGCCGGTCAGCAGGATCGCGAAGTTCGTGTCGCTCAGTCCGGTCACCGGATTGCCGAACGGATCCGCGAGCGTGATGGTGACCGTGGCGTTGGCGATGCCGTCCGCAACGACACCCTGCGAGGGCGATGCAATGACGGTGCTGTTGGCATCGCTCAGGCCGGATGCCGTGATCGTGCTGGTGTAGGGACTGCCGCCGATGGGCGTACCGCCGAGCGTGATTGCGATCTGGTCCGTGCCGATCACGGACGGCGTGTACGTCGCGCGATAGCTGCCGCCGCCGATCTCGGTGACGGCCGGCGACGCCGTGTTCGCACCGGTCACCGCCACCGCGAGTCGCGCGGCTTCACCGGTCACCGGGTTCTGTCCCGCATCACGCACCGTGATCGTGATCGACGTCGCGCTCCCTGCAATCCCGCCTGGCACGGTCGCCGATGACTGCGCGGCAGATCCGGGCCCAACGGTGAGCGTGACGGTGTTCGACGTCGCAGCCGCAATGCCGCTCGCGGTGAACTGGAGCGTGCGGTCGCCGGCTGTTCCCGTCATGCTGAGGTCGGTGAACGTCGCCGTGCCGGCAGCGTTGGTTGTGGCCGTACGTGTACCGTTCAGCGTGCCGCCGCCGCTCAGGATGGACGCCGTCACCAGGACACCGGCCTGCGTCACGGCGTTGCCTCCCGCGTCCTGGAGCTGAACGACGGGCTGCCGCGCGAACACGACGCCATTCTGTACGGACGATGACGGCTGGGTGAGCAGCGTGAGCTTCGTTCCCGAGCCGGTGGTGATTGTAATGATGGACGATGTCACGGGTGTCACGCCGGGAGCGGTGAACTCGAGGCGCTTCTCGCCTTCGGGTCCCGTGATGGCCAGATCGGTGAAGCGCGCGGCGCCGGCAGCATCGGTGGTGACGGTGATCGTGCCGTTCAGCGTGCCCGTGCCGACGATCGTGGCCGTCACCGCGATGCCGGCCTGGTTCACTGCGTTGCCCCCGGCATCGCGCACCTGGACGACCGGCTGGCGCTGGAAGACGGAGCCGTTCAGCGCGGACGCGGACGGCTCCGTCGTCATCGCGAGACGTGTGGCCGCACCCTGAGTGGCCGTGGCCGTGAAGACGACCGAATCACCCGGCAGACCCGCGGCGGTGGCTCTGACGGTGTTCAGTCCGGCAGCTGCGCCCAGCGTCCAGCGGGGCGACAGCGCGATACCGCTGCCGTTCGTGAACACCGGTGCACCGGACCCGAGCGAGCCGCCGCCGGACGTAACGACGAACGTGACGGCCACGTTGGCGACGGGCGCTGCGTTCGTGTCGGTAACGCGCACGGCGAGCGCGCTGTCGACCGCCGTTCCTGCGACCGCCGTCTGATCGTCGCCGCTGAAGATCGCGATCTGTGCCGGTGCGGGACGGGGCAGCACCGTGACACGGGCGGTGCGGCTGATGCCTTCGCTCGACGCGATGACGTTCGTGATTCCCTCGGCCACACCTGTGACGCGTCCCTGCGCATCGACCGACGCGATCTGTGCGTTCTCGCTCATCCACGTCAGCGGACGACCGTTCAGCGTGTTGCCGCGGTCATCCTTCGCGAGCGCCTGGAGCGTGACGCTCTCACCGACGAACACGCTGGCGGACGGCGGCGCAATATCCACCACGGAAACGTCGACCACACCGACGAGCGTCTCGGTGCACGCCCATCCGGAAGCGACGAGGAGAGCGATGAGAAACAGCCGGACGCGGGAGAGGTGATGCATTGTTCAAAACCACGAATGGGGGAGACCGACGTGATGCATGATGCTAGAACCGCAGACGGAAGAGAGCGACATCCACGCGGGAAGGTCTGACCCGGACGGCGTCGCCGAGGCGGCCCGCCTGCGCGGCCGCGGCGCCGCGCTCATTGTGCTGTCGTGCGCCACGCGCGGCGTCGATGGCGCCGATGAGCGTCATGGTGGCCGCGACGGCCGCCGCGGGCACCAGGTACGGCCGTTCAACGTCGTCCGAGCGAATCTGGTCGGGCGGACAGACGTTGCCCTGCGGGATCGTCAGGCACTCTATGCTGCGTCGTTCGTAGAGCGCACCGAACGCGGCGGCTCCGCCGGCAACGACGAGCAGCGTGGTACCTACGAGCGGACGGCGCGTGTAGAAATGTCCGCCGCCGGGGATGAGACCGAGGCCGAATGCGGCACCGGGGCTGTAGCTGCGGAACGGCGCGGCGAGACGCGCGCGCCAATCGCGTACACTCGTCGCGTCGGATGCGTCGGACTCGAGCAGGAGGTACTGGTCGAGGTCCGCGCGCGCCTCCTCGCGGCGGTTGCCCTGCGCGCGCAGGACCGCACGGTTGTAGTACGGTGGCGCCCACGAGGGCGCGGACGCTATGACCGCCGAGAACGCGGCTTCCGCGTCGGCGTTCCTTCCGCCGTCGACGAGCGCGATCCCTTCCTGGAACCGCGCGACGGCGCTGTCGGGGATACCGGGCCGCACGGCCGGTGCGATGCGGCCGACCAGCTGGCGGACCTCCGCCGCGTCAGGCGCGTCCGGGACGAGGACGAGGTAACGGCAGTACTCGCGCGCTGCGGCATTGACCTCGCCCAGCTCTTCCAGCGTGCGCGCGAACAGGAAGGCGTGGCTCGCGGAGCTGGTATCCACGGCGACGGCACGCTCGAGCAGGTCGCGCGCGGTGCGCGGCTGACCGAGGAGGGAAGCCTCGCGTGCGGACGCCGCCAGGCGTGCGGCCTCGTCGGGATCCTGCTCCACGGCCTGCACGGGAACCAGTGCGATGGTGCTGCAGCTCCCCGCGACTGGCTGCGGGACGTCCCGCTTGATGCCCGGCTGCTGCGCGGCGGCCCGGCCTGGACCGGCTGCACCGAAAGCCAGCGCGCACGCGGCGACGAACGCCGCCAGAGGTCTTTGAAGTCTCATCGCCTGAAGTGGATGGTGCTATCGCCGTGCGACGCGAACGCGGACCGGCCGCAGCCGGTTGGTGCGTGAGCCGTCGCCGAGCTGGCCATCGACGTTGTATCCCCAGCAGTAGTTCTCGCCCGACCCGGTACGACCGCAGGTGTGCGACCCGCTTGCGGTGAGCGACGTGAAGTTCAGACCTCCGGCCACAGCGACCGGCACGGGCGAGTCCGTGGTGTCGTCGTTGCCGAGCTGGCCGGAATTGTTGCGTCCCCAGCACCAGGCCTCGCCCGCACGCGTGAGCGCACAGGAGTGGACGGCGCCGGCCGCCGTGCTGACGAACGCCTCGGACGATTCCACGCGCACCGCGCGTGCGCCGCCCGTGCGCGTGCCATTGCCGAGCTGGCCGCTGCTGTTCTGACCCCAGCAGTACGCCTCGCCTGAATCGGTCACGCCGCAGCTGTGGGCCGCGCCGGTACTGATGTCGATGAAGCGCAGATCGCGGGCGAGCCGCGTGGGTGAAGCGGCGTTCGTCATCCCGGCAACGCCCAGCTGCCCATCACTGTTACTGCCCCAGCAATAGACGGCGTTCTGCGTGGTGAGGCCGCACGTGTGCCGCCAGCCGGCCGAAAGCATCCGGAACGTCTGACCGCCCGCGACGCGTACGGGTGACGAGCGGTCGGTACCGCTGCCATCGCCGGTCTGACCGCTGCTGCCATCGCCCCAGCAGAATGCCCTGCCCTGCTGCGTCAGTGCGCAGGTATGCTTGAGGCCGGCGGCGAGGGCGACGAACGGCTCGGTCGTCCGAACGGCGGTCGGTTCGCTGCGCGACCCCTGATCGCCCGAGCCGAGCTGACCCTCGTCATTCGCACCCCAGCACCAGGATCTGCCATCACGGTCCAGCGCACAGCTGTGCGACACGCCCGCGCCGAACCGCGCAAACGCGGGCGATGCGCCGAGCGCGACGGCGCCGGACGCGCCGACCGCGTCCGAGCCGAGCTGGCCATTGTCGTTCGCTCCCCAGCAGCTGATCGCCCCCGTCGCCGTGAGCACGCACGAGTGCGTGCCGCCCGCGACCAGGCGTACCTGCGGGCTGAGCCGGTACTGCGCGCGGGCAGTGAACTCCACGGACTCGTCGGAGCCGTCCAGCGCGGCGCGAAGCGTGTGCCGCTCCTGGTCGGGACCGAGCGTCCAGGACGTGCGAACCAGCCCGGCGTCGTCGCTGACCCCGGACGCGGGCTGGACGGCACCGCCACCGGATGTGACGGAGAACTGGACACGCGCGCCGGGTACGGGATTGCCATCCTCGTCCTCGAGCCGGACGACGACCGGCTCGGGCAGAGCCGCGCCCCGGGGCGCCGTCTGCTCGTCTCCCCTCAGCGCGCCCAGCCGGGCGGGAGGTCGGATCACGGCCATCGCACGGACGGATATGACCGATTCCTCGGCGCCCCGGACGCGCGCCCTGAGCTCGTTCAGGCCGGGTGCGATGCCCAGCGTCCAGCGCGCCATCGCGAGTCCGCCGGAATCGCTCACCGCGACGGCCGGATCCATTGCACCGTCACCTGCGACGACTTCGAACTCGACCACTGCGCCGGCGATGGGGCGCCCGTCGCTATCCTCGACGCTGAGCCCGACCGGCACAGGCAGGGCCTCTCCGACGTAGCCCGTCAGGCCGTCCGTGAGCGCAGTGAGGCGCGCGGCCGCACCGGCGGCCGACGGGGGCACAGCGGCCGGGTCGGGTACATCCGCTGCCCCATCTGCATCCGGCTGCGTCGCGGACACGCCGGCGTCCGGTTCCGCCGCGGCGCGGATGAACGGCGCCATCGTGCCGATGAGCGTGAAGACGAGCAGCAGCGCGACTACGAGTGGCAGCCTGCGCTTGCGCGGGAGTGGCCCGCCCGATGCCGGAGCGGCGCCTTGCTCCTGGGGACCGTCGGCGTGGAAGAAGAAGCGAACGACTGGAGCCTCAGTCGCGTCCGTCGGGATATCGGCTGCCTCCGCGGTCGCTCCCGCCGCGGTATCGGGCAGCGGGGCGGGTGTGGCGTCGGCGGCCCCGCGTTCGTGGTCCGACGGGCGGTAGACGATCGTCGGCGAGTCGTCGGGCAGTTGAGCGGGTTCCGTATGCTGCGCTGCAGATATATCGCCCGGGGCAGGCCGGGGCGTGAGAGCGGGCGGCGCAACCGTACCGGCGGCGGGATTCAGCTCGGACACGAAGCGCGCGGCATCCCGCCAGCGCTGCGTCCGGTCCTTGCGCAGCAGGCCATCAATGGCGCGCTGCATGTGCGGCGGCACGTCGGTGCGGAACTCGCTCAGCGGCGGCAGGTCCTCGTGCTTCTGCTTGTAGATGATCGTGTACAGATTGTGGCCCGCCCACGGCTGA